>JAUUZX010000362.1 GCA_030592025.1 bacterium
CGGCGCTGGCGACGATGAGGAAGGCGTCGGCGTCGATCGTGTCCACGTCCTCCTGGTCGACACTGACGATGCGCGCCAGGGGAGGGGGTTCGTCCACCAGTCGCGCGGCGAAACGAGCGACCGCGTCGTCGTCGCCCTGCACCTCGATGACGACCCCCGCGCTCGTGTTGGTCACGAACCCGACGAGGCCCTCGTCCCGGGCCAGGTTGTAGACGAACGGGCGGAAACCGACACCCTGCACGATCCCGTCGACGAGCAGGCGTCGGCGCACCAAGTCTACGCCCCGTCCGGGGCCGCGCGGCGGGCGCGGAGCCAGTCGTACCAGCGGTCCATGCCCTCGCCCGTGGTGGCCGACACCCGGCGGAACTCCAGGTGCGGGTTGACGGTGCGCGCGGCCTCCTCGCACTTGTCCAGGTCGAAGTCCACGTAGGGCGCCAGGTCGATCTTGTTGATGACGCAGAGATCGCTGGCCGCGAACATGGTCGGGTACTTGAGAGGCTTGTCGTCGCCCTCGGTGACGCTGATGATGACGACCTTGGCGGCCTCGCCCAGGTCGAAAAGGGCGGGGCAGACGAGGTTGCCCACGTTCTCGATCATCAGGACCGAACCCTCGGCCGGGGCCAACTCGTCGGTGGCGCGGCGGATCATGGCGGCGTCCAGGTGGCAGCCGTAACCCGTGTTCACCTGGATCACCGGCGCGCCCGTGGCGGCGATGCGGTCGGCGTCGTTCAGGGTCTGCTGGTCGCCCTCGATGACGCTGATGGGCATCTCGTCCTTCAGGTCGGCGATGGTGCGCTCGAGCATGGTCGTCTTGCCCGACCCCGGGGACGAGACCAGGTTCAGGGCCAGGATGCCCTTGGCCTCGAACCAGCCACGGTTGCGCTCGGCCAGCAGGTTGTTGCGCGACAGCACGTCCTGCTCCACGACGATCCGGCGCGGGCCGTGATCATGGTCGTGGTCATGATCGTGATCATGGTGGTGATGGTGATCGTGGGGATGCCCCGTCCGCGGGTCGCCGGGTTTGCTGAAGGTCACCGCGTCGGCGGGTTGGCTGCAGCCGCAGGTGTCGCACATGATATCTCCTTGCTGCCGGCCGGAGCCGGCGCGCCGTCAGTCCACGTTCAGGGAACGCACGCGCAATTCCCGCCCCTGCAGAACCTCGAGACCGGCCTTCCCGCACGACGCGCACACGGCGACGTGGAAATCCATGTCCGCTTCCGTCCCGCAGCCGGGGCAACGGCCGCGACCGGGAATTTCGTGGACGATCAACTGGGCCTGGGGGGCGGTGTCGCGGCGGGCGGTTTCGAAGCAGAAGCGAAGGGCGTGCAATTCGACCCCGGCCAGGCGTCCCACATCGATCTCGATGCTGTTGATCACCCGGGCACCGGCGGCGCGCGCCTGCTCCGCGGCGATGTCCAGGATGTTCATGGCGATCGACATCTCGTGCATGGGCGCTCCCGCTCGAGGGTCGGATGACGGGCCACGGGGCCCGCCGGATCTCCCACCGAAGATAGATCCTCAACGGGCGGGAGCCAAGGACAGGCGCCGGATTCCCGGTCCGCTAGTCGAGATTCTCGAAGGCCCCGACATCACGGTTCTTGCGCACGTTGTCCCAGCGGAAGCAACGGCCGTTCATGGCCACGTACACCCCGTGGGGTAGGCTCTGGGCGAAGGCCAGGGCGCTGCCCAGGTTGAAGAGCCCGTCGCTGGAGCCGAAGGCGTAGGGGATCATGGCACCGGTCAGGACAATGGTCCGGTCGGTGATCTCCTTGCCCAGGAGGCGGGCGGTGATCTCCATGGTGTCGGTGCCGTGGGTGATGACGATGCGGTCGCTGGGGCACTTGCGGCACTGGGAGAGGATGACGGCGCGGTCGTCGTCGTCCATCTCCAGGCTGTCGACCATCATGAGGGTGCGCACCTCGACCTCGGCCAGGCAGCGGCCCGACTTCAGCATCTCCCTGAGGTGGGAGTCCTTGAAGAACAGACGGCCGGTGCGTTCGTCGTATTCCTTGTCGAAGGTGCCGCCGGTGACGAAAACGCGGATGGGTTCGGACATGGTCCGCTGCTCCCGGGTTAGATGACGACGACGCGGCGCTCGCCTTCCAGCAGGGTGTGCCGGAAGCGCCACATGCGGTAGGCGAGGCCGTCGCTGCGCCGGACGGCCTCCGTGACCTCGCCCCCCTGGGCCTCGCCGATCGCCGCGGGGTCGGGCTCGCCCCCCGCGAAGAGCGTGTCGAAGGCCGCGGGGAACGACGGCGCCTTGCGGCGCAACAGGTGGATGAGGAAGGCGATCATGGCGCAGTTGTGGATCTGGGCGTCCTGGTTGATCAGCACGGTCACGACGTCCGGGGTGTCGGCGGCCACGTCGGCCCGCAGGCGATCGCCCACGGCCAGGCTGCGCTCGGGGTCGCCGCCCACGGCTCGCAGGATGGCACCGTAGGGCTTGCCGACCGGGGCGAAGAGGTCGCCGTACACGCCCTCGAAATGGTCCAGGAGTTCGAACCCGTCCAGGAGGCTGCGGGCGCCGCCGCAGGTGTCGCCCGTGGTGACGAAGAGGCGGAATTCCTTGCGCAACTCCGGCAGATATTCCCCACATCCGGGCTGGACGCCCGGCCGGCCGGTCACCGAATCGTAGGGGATGAGGGTCCCTGCCATGTCCCAGAGCAGCACATCGGGGTGGTTCGGGGGCAGTGGTGTACCAGAGTCATTGTGTGGCATGGGTTTGGCTTTCCCGTTGCGCGGTTGCCCAAAAAAAGGTCTGATCATCCCCCCCACCCCCTTGGCCCGTGCTATCATGAGCCCGGAGGTGGGGATTGCGATGGATCGTCGGTTTCGCGGCAATAATACGCGAATTGTTCTTCAGGTCCAAATGCGGAGGGAGCTTGTCCCATGAGAATTCGATACCTGTCGGCGTTGCTGGCCGCGGCGCTGATGCTGGCCCCGGTTTCGGGCGCCCTAGCCGCCGACGAGGATTTCGAGCAAATGCTCGAGCAGGTGGGTGAGGACTACGCCAAGGGTTACGCGTCGCCGTTCCTCTACGGCTTCGGCCCCAACCAGAACGCCAACCTCTTCAGCACGGCGCACATCCCCTGGACCGGACTCCAATTCGGGTTCGGCATCAAGGCGATGGGCACGCAGATCACCGAGGAGGATCAGACGTTCCGCACGGTCCTGACCGACGTCGACCTGGGCGACTTCGACCCGGCCTTCGCCGACCAGATCGGCGATATCGTCATGTCCGGCCCGACCGTCTTCGGCGACACGGACACCAACGGCCAAATCCAGGGCTACTGGAACGGCATCGAGGTCTTCGATCAGGAGACCATCCCCGGCCTCGTGGAC
>JAUUZX010000353.1 GCA_030592025.1 bacterium
CCATTGTAGACCTGCTCGTCGCCGCGCACCATGCTGACCTTGCCGCCCTGTTCGCTGTAGATCGGCGGCGTCCAGGAGCCGATCACCCGCTCGGGCGGGATCCCGGTCGCGGCCTCGAGATAGGCGCGCACGAAATCCTGCTCGGCGCCGGTCACGACCCAGACCTGGAACCCGTGGGCCTCCAGGAGACGCATGAGTTCGAGCATGGCCGGATAGTAGAGATCAGTGTACGGCACCCCGAAACGATCGTGAGGCTCCCGGGCCAGGAAGGCGCGAGCCGAGTCACCGAATGCCGCCACGGGCATGCCGGCGAACGACCGGATCAGCGCCTGATAGGCCTCGTTCCAGCCGTACTTTCGCAGGGCGTCCCGGTCGTCGGCAAGCCAGGCACGGTACGGCATGGTAGCGGCGTCCACCTTCCCCAGCGCCGCCCGGCTGCGCATGAGCTGGACCTGGAACTCGGTGGACGGAAACTTCGGCCGTTCGCACCAGGCGGTGCCGTCGTTGTCGATGACCGCCACGCGTTCGGCCACCGGCACGAACTCCGCCCCGCCGGGGTCGCTCACCGCAGCAACGAAGTCGGTGATGGCCGATTTGGCCTCGCCGTCGCGCCAGCTCGGTAACGGATCGGCGGCACTGGCCACGGCGGCGAGGATCAGGATGGCAAGAACGACAACCAGTCGGCGCATGAGCGATCTCCAGCGTTCGGTGTTTCCTTGAGCGGACCGTTTGCATGATGACCCAGCCGGCCCACCGCCGCTACCAGGGAGTTCGCCGTGAGTTTCTACGACCAGTTCGCCGCCCACTACGAGCAGGTCTTCCCGTTTCGCCCGACGACCATGGAGTTCGTCACCGGCCGCCTTCCCGACCACGGCCGCGTCCTCGACCTCGGTTGCGGTCCCGGGCACTATACTGGCGCCTTGGCCGGAATCGGACTGGAAATGGTGGGCGTGGACCTCGACTCCGTCATGATCGACGCCGCCCGCGAGCGCTACGCCACCGCCGACTTCGTGGTCAGCGACCTGAGCGATCTCGCCACCATCACCGACAGTGCCGACGGCGCCTTCTGCATCGGTAACGTCCTGCCCCACCTCGCGCCGGACGACCTCGACCGTTTTCTGGACGACCTCGCCGGCATCCTTGCCGCCGGATCGCCGTGGATCGTGCAGACCGTGAACTTCGACCGCCTGCTGCCCCTGGATCGCCCTCACGACTTCCCCCCACTCACCCCGGAGGCGGGCCTCGCCTTCCAGCGCCGCTACGAACCCGACCAGGACGGCCGGGTCGTCTTCCACACCACCCTCTCCCGGGACGGTCAGGTCCTCTTCACGGGTGATGCGTCGCTCTGGCCCCAAACCAGCGCCGACCTCACCGTCCGCCATGCCGCACACGGCTTCGAGCTGGTCGAAGAGGCCGGCGGCTTCGCCGGCGAAGCATTCCACTCCGAGCAGTCCGGTGGTTGTGTCCAGGTTTATCGGCGCACCGGCTGAGCCATCACTTGCTGTCCATCTCGCCGTCGCAGCGCGGACAGGGACGGGCCAGCGGCCACGGTGTGAGGCCGCCCTTATCGCAGGCAGGACAGGTGGCCGCCACGGCGTGCCAGCGTTCGATGGGAATGCCGAACTCGGTCTCGCCGGGGACCAGGCGAGCCACCACGGCATCCACCACGGCGTGGCACTGGCGGCAGATCATGGTCTTGAACTTGACCTCGTGATCCCGACCGGTTCCACCCAGAACGTTCGCACGGTAGCCGCAACCGGTACAGTGGTACAGCTTGGTTTCCATGATCGGACGCCTCGTTTCGACCCGTGATTCAGACGGAACCAGCCCCTGGCTGGGGATCCCAGGGTGGAAAGATCTGTCTCCATACTACCGGGCCGAGGATATCCTGTCACCAACGGACCTGACTCGCTCACCCGCTGGCGAATGACGATGTTTTTGCTAACCTTTCCTGGTATTCCTTTCGACCTCAGCCAGGGAGACCCGCACATGGAGTTCACCGAAGCCCAGCACCGCACCTGGACCAGGCTGTACGGTATGCTGGAGCCCCGGATCGAGAAATACGCTTGCCGGGAGTACCTCGACGGTTTCGCCGGCCTGGCCATGTCCAGCGACCGTATTCCCACCGTCGAGGATCTGAACGCGAAGATCACTCCGGCCACCGGCTGGTCCGTGGTCCGCACCACCACCCGCTACAGCGACGCGGTCGACTGGTACAACATGTTCGCCCGGCGCAAATTCCTGATCACGGACTACATCCGCGAGGAAGCAGAGCTGGAGTTCACACCCGAACCCGACATGTTCCACGACGTCTTCGGCCACCTGCCCTTCCTCATGGACAAGCAGTACATCGAGTTCGAGGAACTCTTCGCGCCCACGTTCCTGCGTGTCGGCGAGGAAGACCGCGAGAAGATCAAGCGACTGGCCTGGTACTCCGCCGAGTTCGGCATGATCCGCGAGAACGGCCAGACGAAGGTCTTCGGCGCGGGACTCTTGAGCTCGGCCGCCGAGATGGACCGAGTCGCGGCCGGCGACGTGCCCTTCGAGGAGTTCGTCTGCGAGAAGGTGGTCGAGCACGCCAAATCGGTGTGGGAGTTCAACAGCGTGCTGTTCGTGGCGGACAGCGTGCAGGCGTACCACGACGAGGTGAAGCAGTTCTTCGACGCGATGCCGGACGCGGGTAGCTAGCGCCAGCGACTCCGTCAGAACCCGACCAGGATCGCATGGGTCGGATTGAGAACCAGGATGATGAGCTTCTGCAACAGCGACGAGCCGCCGTTTTTCATGGCGAGGGTCATCTTGTGGACGAACTCACCCAGGATCGCTCCCGAGATGGGGGTCACCAGAAGATCCTGGATGCTGGGATGCTCGGCAATAGCCTCGACCCCGTATTCCCACCAGAAGGACATGGCCGTGCTGAAGAGGAACGACTGCGCCGGTGATGCTCCCTGGAAGCGAACCGTGTTGTAGTACACGGATCCGGCGTAGGGATGGCCCAGATAGTTGTGATACCAGTGATCCTCGTCCCACGTCGGCGCCGCCTGATATGCATCCACGAAGTTGTTTGCCCCTTCCTCGAGGTAGTTGTCGTGCCAGCCGGTGAAGGACTTGGGCATGGCCATCATGGAGGCCATCAGCACGAGTTCGACCCCACCGATGAGGACCGCCCCCTTGGCGAACATCCTCCCGTAGCTAGCGGTTCCGCCGGGTGAGGTGAGGTCGAAGTCGACGCTCTCATGGGACCATTGGTACTGGTAGGGATAGCTGTCCGACCAGACGTGGGCCACTGGATCGGGGCTCATGGCCAGCATTCTACTGTTCGTCCATCTGGTTTCGGAGAAAAGGCCGGTGCCCCCAGGCTGCGTCTGGAACGGGGCAAACTGAAGGTCCGGCTGACCGGGATGGACCG
>JAUUZX010000453.1 GCA_030592025.1 bacterium
GACTTCCCCTACGTGCACATCATGCGCCGCATCACCGATGAGATGGCGGAGCGCGGCCAGCCGGGCATGTTCTTCCGCTCCCCGGTGTTGCCGTTCAGGGACCCCGTCGAGTGGCTCACCCTCATCGAGCTCATGAACGAGGATTATGACGACCTGGCCAACGGCCACAAGCCCACACCGGACTCGGCGGCCCTCTGGCTCTTCGACCGCATCGACGCCGCCCGGGAACGCGCCGGTGGCGAGGCATTGATGAAGCTGCTGCCGCCCCCCCTGCTCCAGGAGATCGCCGCACCCATCGAGGCCGAGGCCCGGGAGTTGCTCGAGGCGAAGATCGCCGGGGTCCCCGACAGCCTCGAAGGCAAGACCGTGGTCATCGAGTTCGCCCGGGGCGGCGCCGACGGCTCGCCCCTGCCCCTGCCCGCCGGCTACGGCTACGGTTCCAGCCTCCCCCAGCTCAGCCACGCCATCCTGGAGAAGGCCAGCGTGCTGTACATCTGGGTCACCCCCGAGGAGTCCCGCCGCAAGAACGAGGCGCGCACGGACCCCGACGACCCCGGCAGCATCCTCCACCACGGCGTGCCCCTGGCCGTGATGTACGGCGACTACGGCTGCGACGACATGGAGTACCTCATCGCCCAGTCGGACAAGCCCGACACCCTGCGGGTGGAGAAGGACGGCAAGGTCTACCACCTGCCGGTGGGCCGGTTCGACAACCGCGTCGACCTGACGAGTTTCATCCGCGACGACGAGACGTGGCAGGCCGAGGACATGGAGAAGCTCCAGAAGGGGATGCGCAAGGCGTTCGACGCGGTGCAGCACGGGAACGAATAGCAGGTCGCATGCATGGGCCCGCCGGCCGTTGGTCGGCGGGCCTAGGACGTTGGGCCGCCCATGCCGAAGCGCACCACGACCCACACCAGACTGAACCCCACCAGGAACACCAGCCCCACCCAGCTCAACCCACCCAGCACCGGCCCCGGACGGTGCTCCGCCGGCACGTCCGACCCCCGCACCACCTTGAAGTTCAGCCAGCCGATCACCGGCGCCGCCAGGAAGGCCAGGATGGTGGCCACGTCCACCAGGGCCCGCATGCCGCTCATGAAGAAGGCGATGATGACGAGGGCCAGCCCGGCCACCACCGGCAGCAGGAGGTTCGTCAACCACCGGCGCCGTTCCTGGTCCCACCCCGCCAACAGTCCGTAGGTGCCGGCCAGGGTGCGGGCGTACCCGTCGAGCACGGTGAGGGTTGTCGAGAACATGGTGATGAAGGCCACCATCGCGATGATCCAGCGGCTCCAGCCACCCAGGGTCTCGGTGTACATGTCCACGAGCTGGCGGGCGAAAACGAGGCCCGAGGCCGAGAACTCGCGGCCCGTGCCGTGCATGACCAGCGCCCCGAAGGCGACGAAGGCCACGGCAAGCACGGCGGTCGTGAAGTAGCCCACATGAAAATCGAGGAGGCCCTCCTTCATGGTGGGGCGACGCCCGTCCCGGCGCGCCTTCTCGAGGATCCACAGGGACGGCCACACGGCCACGTCCAGGGGCGTCGGCATCCAGCCCATGAGGGCGAGCAGAAAGGTGAGCCCGGCCGCGGTCCAGATCCCCGGCGCCCGGAACTCCGGCGCCCCCGCCGGCCCGTGGGCCACGGCCACGACCACGGCCACCAGGGTGAGCACGGCCAGGACGACCACCATGATCTTCATGATCCCGGCCAACAGGCGGTACCGACCCACGGCGCAGATGCCCAGCACGGTGGCCAGCACGAGGGAGCTCAGCGCGGTCAGCGACCACTCCAGCCCCAGCAACGCCCCGGCGAGGCCGGCCGTGACCACGGTGACGGCGGCCATGGTGATGAAGGCGCTGCCGGTCACGATAACGGCGAACAGCCCCAGCGCGCCCCGGCCCAGGCCGAGGTAGCCCTCGAGCAGCGACCGCCCCGTGGCCACGGTGTAGCGGTGCCCGTACTGGATGAAGGGGTACTTGCAGACCAGGGCCAGCACCACGACCCACAGCAGGCCGAAGCCCCAACCGGCCCCGGCGCGGGTCGACTGCACGAGGTGGGAGACACCGATGGCCGCGCCGGCGAACATCAGCCCCGGCCCCACGGCGCGCCAGGACGCCCCGCGGCCGTCGCTCACGCCGGTTCCCCGCCCAGGGCGACGCGGATCTCGTCGGTGAGGGCCACCGGACGGCCCGTCTCCCGGGAGACGACGACGAAGGTGATGTCGGCGTCGGCCGCCGTCTCGCCCATCCCCAGGTCCACGACGTCCTGGTGGATGACCGCGCTCCGGCCGCCGATGCGCTGGACCCGCGAGCGGATCTCCAGGTCGGCCCCCAGGGTTGCCGGTCGACGGTAGTTGATGGTGATCGACGCCACCACGAAGGCCAGGCCCTGGTCGTGCCACCAGCTCAGGTCGCGGTCGCTCTCCAGCAACGCCCAGCGGGCCTCCTCCAGGAATTCCAGGTAGCGGGCGTTGTTCACGTGGCCGTAGACGTCCAGGTGGTAGCCCCGCACGCGGATCGTCACCTTGTGGGTCATGGGGTGTCCTTTCTCTGCCACGGCAACCGATCCAGGTCGACGTTGCCCCCCGAGAGGATGAGGCCCACCCGCCGACCGGCGGTCACCTCGCGATGAGCGGCGACGGCGGCCAGCACGATGGCCGACGAGGGTTCGACCACGATCTTGAGGCGCTCCCAGATGAGGCGCATGGCCTCGACGACGGCCCCGTCGTCCACCGTCCAGATGGCCGTCACGTGCTCCCGGAGGATGGGGAAGTTATGCTCGCCC
>JAUUZX010000343.1 GCA_030592025.1 bacterium
AGGGCGGCGCTATCGTTCCACATCGTGCCAATCAGCCCAGCAAACAGGCCGTCCCCACCTCCACGCTCTTGGTCGGTGAGATCTTGATCTGCTCATCGACGACCTTGCCGTCCGGGCCGATGACCCAGTGGCTGCGGATGACCCCCAGGTAGGCCTTGCCGTAGAGCTTCTTCTCGCCCCAGGCGCCGTACTTCTCGAGAATCTTGTGGTCGGGGTCGGACAGGAGGTCGTACCCGAAGCCCTCCTTCTCGTGCCAACGCTTGAGCTTGTCCACCGGGTCGGGGCTGATGCCGAGGACGGCGCCGCCGGCCTTGGTGATCGCGACGAGGTTCTCACGGAACCCCTTGGCCTGGGTCGCTCAGCCGCTAGTGGCGGCCTTGGGGTAGGCGAAGAGCAGGAGGGTCTTGCCCTTGAAGTCGGACAGCTTCACCTTGCTGCCGTCCTGGTTGGGGAGGGTGAAGGCCGGAGCCTTCTTGCCGATGGCGGGCATGGTGCGTCTCCTTGTGGCTGGAGTCGGGATTATCTGCGATGATCGCCGACAGGATACCAGCATTCGACGCCACGGCCAACGCACAGGGAGCGACCATGCATCTCGTCATCGGAGGCGGTCCCGCAGGCTTCTTCGCCGCGATCACCGCGCGCCGCGCCGACCCGAACACCCCCGTCGTGCTCCTGGAGCGCGGCTCCGAGGTGCTGCGCAAGGTGCTGGTGTCGGGTGGGGGCCGCTGCAACGTCACCCACGATTGCGATGACCCGACTGCCCTGATCGACCACTATCCCCGGGGCGGACGCGAACTGCGCGGGCCGTTCCACCACTTTGGACCCCCCGCCGTCGACGACTGGTTCACCGCCGAAGGCATCGCGCTGAAGACCGAGGACGACGGGCGCCGCTTCCCCACCACCGACCGCTCCACCACCATCGTGGACGCTCTCACGGACGCCGCACGCGCCGCCGGGGTCGAGGTGCGGACCGGCCGCCGGGTGACGGCATTGAGCCGCGACCATGGTGGATTCATCTGCGAGGCCGGCGGCGAGGAGTTGCGGGCCGAGGGGGTCGTGCTCGCCACCGGCGGCAAGACGTCGGCCGTCGTCCAGGGGCCCGATGGCTACGACCTGGCCCGGGGACTGGGGCACACGATCGTTCCCCCCGTGCCGTCCCTCTTCACCTTCCGCTGCAACGCGCCCTGGCTGCGGGAGTTGCCCGGCGTCAGCGCCGACGTCGCCCTCCGCGCCGCCGGGCACACGGTCCGGGGCCCGCTCCTGGTCACCCACAAAGGCGTGAGCGGTCCGGCGGTTCTGCGGCTCTCGGCCTGGGGCGCCCGCGACCTCCACGATCAGGACTACCGCTTCGAACTGCGCATCGACTGGCTGCCCGAGCTGCCGGACATCGACACGTTGCTGCAGGAACACGCCGCAGCCCATGGCCGCCGGCAGATCGTCGGCGACAACCCCACACCCCTGCCGCGACGCCTGTGGTCCGCCCTCGCCCGCGAGGCGGGGGTGGCGGAGGACCGACGCTGGGCCGAACTGGGCCGCAAGCCGCGCCAAAGCCTGGCGGACATCCTGAAGAACACGGTCCTGCCGGTCGAGGGCCAGTCGCCCTTCAGGGACGAGTTCGTGACCTGCGGCGGGGTGGCCCTGACCGAGGTCGACTTCCGCACCATGGCGAGCCGCGTGTGCCCGGGGCTGCATCTGGCCGGCGAGGTCCTCGACATCGACGGCCTGACCGGTGGCTTCAACTTCCAGAACTGCTGGACCACCGGCTGGCTGGCCGGCCAAGCGCTGGGCCCGGGGAAGGGTGCGCCGTGAGCGGTCGGCGCCGGGTGCTCTTCCTCTGCACGGGGATCTCCTGCTGCAGCCCGCAGGTGGATGAGTTCGCAAAAATGACTTGTGCGATGGACGACACGGTATGTGGCCACGCCCACGAGAGCTGCCCTGTCTTCCCCGGCGCCACCCCTGTGGTCCACCGCGGATTCGATGATCCGCCCGCCCTGGCACGGAATGCGGCGAGTGAGGAGGAGGCGTTGGCCCCCTACCGGCGGGTGCGGGATGAGATATGGACCTTCATTTAAGACTTGCGCTTTTTTTTGGGTTATTAAATCATCACAAAAATTGTGTGCTTTCCCCCGCGAAAATGTGATAGAATGGTGATTCAGTCACGAAAGTAATCTGGGGGAAGTCTTACAATCACCCACAACGCCTCTGGAGGGTTTCCATGAAACACGTGCTCAAGCTTGCCATGATCATGGCCGTGCTCGCTCTGCCCGGCCTCGCGCTCGCCACCCACTGGGATGGCTCCACCTTCAACGCCGACTGCGACAGCTGGTGCATCGAGGCCGGGGTCATCTGGGGCACCGCCACCTACGCCGCCGACGTCGACTTCGCCGTCGTCCTGACGGACGACATGGGCATGGAGATCGCCCGCGTCGAGGACGCCTTCGTCATGACCCGCACCGACGGCCTCACCGAGACCGTCACCTACTGTGGCGACTGGGGCGGCGTCGAGATCTGCGGCGACGTCACCGCGTCCTTCGTCATGAACCTCGAAGTGGTCTATGATTCGGGTTACGTGGCCCGGGACCAGGTCACCGGCTCCGAAATGTTCAACTGCCCCTGCGACGAGACCGAGGGCTGCTTCCGCACGCCGGGTTACTGGAAGAACCACCCCGACGATCCGGCGTGGCCGGTCGACGGCTTCTCCATCGGCGGCGTCCCCTACTCCAACGCCGAGCTGATCGCCATCATGAAGACCTCGGTCAAGGGCGGCGACGCCACGGTCATCCTGGCCCACCACCTGATCGCGGCCAAGCTGAACGTGCTGGCCGGCGAGAACGTCGACGAACTCAACGACGCCATCGCCCACGGCGACGACCTGCTGATGATGTACCCCTTGGGCAGCGATCCCGAGGACAAGGATGAGATCCTGATGGTGAAGGACATCCTCGAGGGCTACAACGAGCTGGGTTGCGACGACGAGGACGATGACTACGACGACATGGACAGCGACAAGTCCCTGCCGATCGAAGAGTCCTCGACCTGGGGCAACCTGAAGGCCGATTTCCGCTAGAAATATTCGACGCGGATAGAGGGAGGCGGGCTTGGGCCCGCCTCCTTTTCTTGTGCCCGGTGCACCATGCCGCTACGATCGGCACGACCTGGGAGGTCCTCCATGCGCATCGCCATCGTTCAGCAACACGCCGGACCCGACCCCGCCGAGAACCTGGCCCGGGGCCTGGCCGCCGCCCGCCGCGCCGCCGACGACGGCGCTGAACTCATCTGCTTCGCCGAGCTGGCCTTCACCCGCTTCTGGCCCCAGGTCCCGGCAACACCGGAACTCATCGCCCACGCCGAGCCCATCCCCGGCCCCACCACCGACGCCTTCTGCGCCCTGGCCAAGGAACACGGCGTGGTGATTGTGCT
Organism: bacterium; assembly: GCA_030592025.1. The sequence continues at coordinate 3,421 of JAUUZX010000343.1, forward strand.
CAACATCTTCGAGCAGGGACCAGACACGGGCGGGCCCCACCCCCT
>JAUUZX010000217.1 GCA_030592025.1 bacterium
CTGGGGCGGGATGCGGTACAGGAATTCCCCGCTTTCGTAGCTGAAGATGTTCCAGCCGCGCTGCAGGTGCTGGTCCAGGGAGAAGCTCTTGTACTGGGTCAGCACGTAGATCTGCCGCAGACCGCTGTTGATGCAATTGGAAAGGGTGAAATCGATGATGCGGTAGGCGCTGCCGAAGGGAACGGCGGGCTTCGAGCGATCCTTGGTGAGCGGATAGAGGCGTTCGCCCTGGCCACCGGCGAGGATCAGCGCCAGGGTGCCGCGCGTCAGCTGTCGCGAGTTCACGTTGTCACTCCGTTGGTGAAGCGGCGGGACGTCGCTTCGGATCGGGGCCAAGGTCAGGGCACGGCCACGCCTCAGGGCGCGGCCAGCCGCTTGGCGAGCACGTCACGAATGGTGTCGAGCAGCTCGGTGACGTCCGCCGACTTGGTCACGTAGGCATCCGCCGCCCAGGTCATGTAGTTGTCCTTGTAGCTCGTGTAGGCGGTGTTCAGGATGACCGGCAGGCTGTTGTCGCGATCAAGGATGTGCTGCAGGGCCTCGACGCCGTCCATCCCGGCCATGCGGATGTCCAGCACGACCAGATCCGGCTTCATGCTCTGAATGATCTCCAGTCCCTGGAGTGCGCTGCCGGCGCTCATGGTCTCGTAACCGGCGCGTCGCAACTCTGTCTCGTACAACAAGCGGAGATGGGGCTCATCGTCGACGATCAGTATCTTGCTCACAACCACCCTCCTTGGGCAAGGTTCCTTCGGGCAAGCGAGCTTCACTTGCCCATCATATGGTATTCCCCGACCTGACGCCAGCGTCGGTTCAGACAGTTTCACCGGGCTTGGCCAGGGGCAGGATGAACGCGAATTCAGCCCCGCCTTCCGGCCGGTTCGTCGCTTCCCGTATGCCGCCGTGGGCCTTGATGATCTGGTCGCAGATGGTCAGCCCCAGTCCGGATCCCCGCGGCTTGGTGGAGAAGAACGGCGTGAACATCTCGTCGACGATATCATCCGCGAAGCCCGGCCCGTTGTCGCTCACGGCCACGCGGGCGCCGCCCTCCAGCAGGCTTGTCGTGACCCGGATGACACCGTCCTTGGGCACCGCCTGCCGCGCGTTGTTCAGGAAGTTCTCCACCACCTGGCGGATCTCCCCGGGATGGCAGGGCACCGTGGTCTCGCCGCATTGCAGGTCGTAGTGGAGTTCGATCCCCTCCGCATCGATGCGGCTCACGTGGCGGCCCACGGTGTCAGCCACCAGGCGATCGAGGACCACGTTCTGCCGCGTCTGCTTCTGGGGCCGCACGAAGTCGAGCATGTCGTTGACGATGGTCTCCATGCGCGCGACGTCCTCGGTGATGATGCGGGCGAACTCCCGGTTCGGGTCGTCCTTGTCGAGGGCGCGGTGGAGGGTGCGGGCGAAACCACCGATGGACACCAGCGGGTTGCGCAGCTCATGGGCCACCACCGCCGAGGTCTCGCCCATGACGCTCAGCCGTTCCATGCGCAGCAGGGTCTCCTGGTTCTCACGCTGCTTCTGATGGGCCCGGCGCAGGTCGAGCAGCCGTCGCTCGAGCTCGTGATAGAGGCGGCTGTTCTCGATGGCCGACGCGCTCTGGTTGGCGAACATCTGCAGGAACTCGAGATCGAGACCCGTGATGGGCGTGCCGCTGATGGCGTTGTCCGCGAGGATGACCCCCAGGGGCCCGCGCCGCGTGGTCAGGGGCGCGATGGCGAACTCGTGGCTGCCCAGCCACCCAGCCACGGCCTCGACCCCGGGCACGGGCAAGTCGCGGGAGGCGCGCAGGGTATGCCGTTCGTGCATGGACCGGACCAGGAGATTGTCCACGTCGCCCAGGGGGATGATCATGCGCCGGGCGATCTCGTTGACGGCCACGTCGCTCTGCTTGATGGACCGATCGTAGGTGGTCATCATCTCGTAGAGGTCGGCGCTCTCGCCGGCCAGTTCACGCCAGATGTGGGAAGCCTCCTCGCCGCTGCCCGGCCCGATGGCCAGCTCGCCGCGCAGGTTCTCGTGCTTCTCGTCCACCAGGAGCAGGAAGGCCCGGTTGAAGCGCAGGCCCTCGCCGGCGGTAACGCAGATGAGCACCGCCTGCAGCACCTGCTCCAGGGTGAGGTTGGCGCCGTAGAGGGCCTCGCTCACCTGGTTGAGCAGGGAGAGCTTGGCCAGACGGACCGCCCTCAGTTCGTCCTCGTGCTCGCGCTGGCGAACATCCGTCAACGTGAGGAGGCCGTGCACGGCCGGCGCCTCGTCATCCCCGATGACCGACCGCACCTCGAAGGGCTCGCAACGGATCTCGACGGCGACCCAGTGGCCCGCCGCGTGGCGCGCCTCGGCCGACAGGGGCAGCATGTGGCCCCGGAAACCGCAGTTCCTGGCGTCGAACAGATCCTGGGGACGGAACATCCCGGCGACGGGGCGCCCCACCAGATCGTCGGTGGCGCACCCGAGGAGCTCACCGGCTCCCGGGGTGGCAGCCGCCACGTGACCCTCGGCATCGGTGATGAGCAGGGCTCGTCCGGCCCTGTCGAAACCGGCGGCCAGCACGTCGGCCCGGCGGCGCAGGTATGCTTCATGGTCCATGGTCGCCACCTCCTGCGTGCGTTCAGATCTCGCGGGCAGCCATGGCCGCCGCGTAGAGTTCCTCGTAGTGGTCCGCGGCCGCCCGCCAACCGAATTCACGTTCCATGCCGCGAAGCTGCAGCGCCCGCCAGGCCGCCCTATCGGCGAACAGCGTCTCGGCCCGGCGCAGGACCGCCAGCAGGTCGTCCGGGCGGGCGGCGTCGAAGACGAAGCCCGTGCCGTCGGGGTGGGCGGCGTCGGTCACCGTGTCGGCCAACCCGCCGGTGCGGCGCACCACCGGCGGCGTGCCGTAGCGCAGGGCGTACATCTGGGACAGCCCACAGGGCTCGAAGCGGCTGGGCATGAGGAAGACATCGCTGCCGGCGTAGATGCGATGGGCCAGACCCTCGTCGAAGGCCGCCACCATGGCCACCCGCTCCGGGCGACGCTTGGCGGCCGCCGTCAACGCGGCCATCAGCTCGGGCTCGCCCGTGCCCAGCATCGCGAAGGCGAAACCGTCATCGGCCAGACGGTCCAGCAGGGGGACGAGGAGATCCACACCCTTCTGCTGAACGAGGCGCCCCACCAGTCCGCACACGGGACGTCCGGCCCCGGGAGCCAGGCCCAACTCCGCGCATAGCGACACCCGGCAGGCGGCCTTCCCGTCCAGGGACTCCTGGTGGTAGGTGGCAGCCAGGCTCCCGTCCCGGCGCGGGTCCCAGGTGCCGTAGTCGGCGCCGTTGAGGATGCCGGTGTAGGCCTCGCCCCGATCGGCCAGAACCCTGGACAGGCCGCAGCCCACCGTCGCGTCGGCCACTGTTTCGAGGGCGTAGTTGGGGCTGACCGTGTTGACGACGTCCGCCGCCACGATGCCCCCCTTGAGCAGATTCAGACGGCCGTGGAGCTCCAGCAGGCCGGGGTAGGCGGTCAATCCCGGGGGCAGACCCAGGACGCCGACGTCCCCCGGTGGGTGCTCCTCCTGGTGGGCCAGGTTGTGGATCGTCAGCACCGTCGCCGCGGGGCCGGGCAGCTCGCGACCGCCCCACCACTGGTGGCGATAGAGGATGGCCGGCACGGCAGCCGCGTCGTGGGCGTGGACGATGTCCACCGGCCACTCCAGCAACCGCGGCAACTGGAGGGCGGCCTGGGCGTGGAGGGCGGCCCGGTCCAGGCTGTCGGTGAAACCCTCACCATTGGCGTCGGTGTAGATGCCCGGACGGTCGAAGAGATCCGCTTCGATCAGATGCACCTTCAGCCGGCCCGTCCCCCGGCCCATGACATGGTGACGGATATCGTGCATCGTCCCGCCGACGCGCACGGCCAGGGGCGGCAGCTTGGCCAGCTTGCGGATGCCCAGCGCCCGCCGGTCCAGGTCGTCGTACAGGGGCAGGACGACGCGCACATCGTGGCCCCGGGCCGCCAGCTCGCCGGACAGGGCCGCCACCACGTCGGCCAATCCGCCCACCTTGGCGAAGGGAGCCATCTCCGAACTGACCATCAGGATGCGCATGTCAATCCTCCGGGCGACGCAGGCGCTGCGCGGCCGTTTCGGGAGCCACCGCGTTGATGGCGAAGCCGGTCCCGGCCTCGAACCCGGCCAGGCGGGCCAGCCGCGGCAGGATCTCCAGGTGCCAGTGGAAGGCGTCGTCCCCGGCGAGCCCGTGGACAACGAGGTTCAACGACGGTGACGGCGCCACCCGCGCCAGGCCCGCCAGGGCTGTTTGCAGGACGGTGGACACGGCGATCAGATCGTCGTCGTTGGCGACGCCCAGATCCGGCGCATGACGCCGCGGCGCCACCAGGATCTCGTAGGGGAAGCGCCCCGCCCAGGCGGCCACCGCCAGGGCCCCGTCGTCGGCGGCGACGACCCTGGCGCCCGCGACGTCCTCGGCCACGAGCAGGTCGCACAGCAGGCAACCTCCCCGCTCATGGCGGTGGACCCGGAAGCGGTCGCGCTTGGTCGTCACCAGGTCGGGCACCAGGGGCGCGGC
>JAUUZX010000484.1 GCA_030592025.1 bacterium
CGTCGGGTTCGGGCCCGGCCACCACCAGGGCGGCGGGGTCGGCGAAGGTCGCCGCCCCCCGGGGCTCGAGGGGCTGCACGGCCAGGGGCCGCCCGATCTCCACGGCGGTCGTCGCCGCCAGCAGCCGCGGCCGGGCCAGCCAGGTGCCCAGCCGACGCAGGAGCGGCAGGGTCATGGAACTTCCGGGCAGGTCGGTGGCATCCGGCTGGAGGTGGGTCGCGAGGAAGGCCCAGCGCCCCTGGCCCTCTCCTCCGGCCAGGAGCAGGGGATCGTCCCCCGCCGTGGTCGCCAGCAGCGTCGTGGCCTCCCCGGGCGCCACCTGGAACCACCGGCGCCACCCCACGTCCTCCAGGGTGGTGAGCGCGTCGGCCGGCAGCCCGGCGAAGACCGGATGGTCCGGGGCGACCACCCGCGCGTGACGGTCCACCGTGCCCTCCACGGCCGTGAAGCGCGCCCCCGGCGGCAGGCCCAGAAGGGGCTGCCAGATATCGGCCAGGTCCGCGGCCAGGGTCGGGTCCCCCACGAGCAGGAGCAGGGCGCCACCGCCGGCCAGGTCGTCGCGCAGGGCGGCCAGTACCTGACGACCCGGCGACCCGGGATCCACCAGCACGGTGAGAGCGGCTGCGCCCATGGCGGCGGTGGTCAATTCATGGGACGGCACCGCGCGCACCCGGAACAGGTCCTCGCTGCCCCCCGGCGCCAGCGCCGCCGCGGCGATCCGCCACCCCCCGCGTCCCGTCGGGTCGCCGTCGGGGCGATCAGTTCCATGGCCCAGGAGGACCTCGACCCGGCGGGGCACCGCCAGGACGAAAGCACGCTGGTCGTCCGCCGGGAAGGCGTCGGCCGCCTTGCGGACCGACCCCCGATGGAGACCCGGGGACGGCACGGTGAGGGGAAACTCGAGCCGCTGCGGGCCCCGCGTATCGCCGGCGGCCACGGCCTCGGCCACCGCCAGTCCGTCCAGGGAAAGGGTGAACACCTCGTCGGGCCGGTCGGACGTCACGGTCGCCGCCACGGTGATGCGTTCGCCGTCCACGAGCACGCGCCCCGGCTGATGGATGGCCCGCACGCCCCCACCGGAAACAGCATCCCCGATCCGGCGCACGAGGACGCGCACCCGGCCCGCCGCCGCCAGACGTTTCGCCACGGCACCCAGGTCCGGGGTCGGTCCCTCCTGCAGATCGCTCAGCACGACGATCTCGACCACCGTCCCCGGTGACCTCTCCACCTGGCGGGCGGCCTCCCGCAACGCCGCCGCCAGATCGAAGCCGCCATAGCCCTGGCGGACCGTGGACAACGCCCCGCTCGCACCGGCGCCGACGGGCAACCAATCGTCGAAGAGGGGCACGACCGTCGCTCCGGCCGCCAACACCTGGACCGATGCGCCTCCTGGCAGACCGGCGAACATGTCCCGGCAGGCGGCCACCGCCGCCTCCAACCGCGTGCCGCCCTCCTGGCGGGTCGCCATGCTCGCGCTCGTGTCGATCACGCACAGCACGGCCCGGCCGCCACCGCCGGCCAGCCCACCCCAGCGGGGCGCGGCCACCGCCAGGGCCAGGAGCAGCAGGACCAGCATGCGCAGCAGCAGCAACAGCCAGCGCCGGATGCCCAGACTCCGCGCCCGGTGGGCCTGCACCTCGTCCAGGAAACGCAGGTCGCTGAAGGGCTCGCGGCGCACGCGCCGTCGGCGGAGGAAATGGATGATCAGGGGCAGGGCCGCGGCCGCGGCACCGAACAGAAGCGCGGGGTTGCCGAAGGTGATGGGCATCAGTACAGCCGACGCCGCTTGCGCAGGTAGGCGCCGAGCCCGCGGTCGAAGGGGGTGTCGGTGGTGATCTCGACCAGGTCCACGAGCAGCCGTCGGCACTCGCGCTGCAGTTCGCGACGCCATGCCGAGCTGCGCTCGCGGTAGCCGTCCCCGACGTGGGCCGGCTCCAGGCGCACACGCCGTCCCGGCTCCTCCATGGCCTCGAATTCGACCTCGCCCGGGTAGTCCAAATCGATTTCGCGGGGATCGAGGATCTGGAAGACGACCACCTCGTGCCCCCGGTGCCGGAAGTGTTTCAGCCCCGAGATCACGTCGGCCGGGTTGTCCATCATGTCGCTCAGCAGCAGGATGAGGCCCCGGCGCTTGGCCGACTCGGCCACCCGGTGCAGCACCTCGCCCAGCCTCGTCTCGACGCCCTCCGGCAGATCGTCCAGGACCTTCAGCACCTGGAACAGCTGGCGTCGCATGGAGCGCACGGGCACCCGCTGCAGTGGACGGTCCGCAAAGGTGACCAGACCGACGGCGTCGTTCTGGTGCAGCAGCAGGTAGGCAAGGGCCGCCGCCAGGTAGGCCGCGTACTGCTTCTTGGTGGGGCGCTGCGGGTCGCTCGTGAAGTCCATGCTGGCCGAACAGTCCACCAGCAGGGTGGCCCGCAGGTTGGTCTCCTCGGTGAAGACCTTCAGGTAGTGACGATCGGTCTTGGCGTAGACCCGCCAGTCGATGTTGGCCACGGATTCGCCCGGGATGTACTGGCGATACTCGGCGAACTCGGCGCTGAAGCCGTGGTAGGGACTGCGGTGCAGCCCCGTGAGGAATCCTTCGACGACGAGCCGCGCCACCAG
>JAUUZX010000315.1 GCA_030592025.1 bacterium
CCGCTGGTCCATGCCGTAGGACCGGTGGTAGCAGACCCGTGTCCGCCCCGCGTCCAGATCCCACAGGTGGAGGGCGTGGCCCTGGCAGTGACGCCATTCGTCGCAGTCGGCGCACTCGCCCTGGCGCATCCAGCTCCGGTCACGGAACGGGCGGTACCCGTGCTCCCACACCTCGCAGAAGTCGTCGGTGGCGATGTTGCCCTGACGGAAGCGCCGGTCGATGTTGGGGCAGGCCAGGATCGCGCCGTCGACCATCACCCCCGCCACGTTCACCCCCGCCCGGCAGAAGTAGGGATGGTCGCGGACCGTCGTGTCGCAGACCCCAACGTACCCCGCCTCCGAAAACGTCACCTCCGCTCCCGGCGTGCCCCGTCGGGACTGGATCCAGGCCATGAGGCCGCGGAATCCTTCCCGGTCCAGAACCAATTCGTCGTCGCCGTCCGCCCGGCCGATGGGCGAAATGGTGGCCACCCGCATCCGCGGCACCCCCAGCGCCGTGAGTTGGGCCCGGGTCTCGTCGAGGTGGGCCAGGTTGCCCCGGTGGACACAGGTCACCACGTCCACGGCCTCGAGCCAGTCGGCGGACGCCAGCATCTTCAAGGTGCGGACCGCCCTGGCATGGGCGCCGACCCGCCCCCGCAGCCAATCGTGGGGACCGGCCGGCCCGTCGAAGCTCACGGTTACGGTGCGCATGCCCGCTGCCCGGGCCTGCGCCACGGTGTCCGCGTCCCAGGCCCAGCCGTTGGTCACCATGCCCCAGGGGAAACCCAGGTCGGTCACGGCCCGGGCCAGATCGAAGAAACCGGGATAGAGCAGGGGCTCGCCGCCGGTGAACGCGACGGTGATGCCCACGGGGTCGTGGCGCTCACACACGCCGGTCAGCACCCGCAGAACTTCATCCGCCGGCAGGTCGGGCTGGGCGTGGTCGCGGGTGCAGTCGCTGCCGCAATGACGGCAGGACAGGTTGCAGCGCCAGGTGATCTCGAAGAAGAGGTAGCAAAGTTCGTGGACGCGTCGCTGCAGGTCCTGGTGCACCGGCATGAGACGTTTGCGCAACCACGCGGGCGCGCGGCGGGACCGGCTCATCAAGCGGGTCCGGACTTGGCGGCCCGCAGCCAGGCGCGGGCGGCGCAGGGCGGTCCGTAGAGCACCGCGTTGGCCTGGAGCACGACGCGGATGTCGTGCTGTTCCCACAGACCGAGGTCGAAGATGTTGCCACCCGGTTGGGTCTGCACCAGATCCAGGGATTCGCGGTAGGGGAAGTAGATGTTGCCGTCGGGGAAGCCGACCTCGTGGGCGGCGATCATGCAGGGAGCATCCACGTCATCCACGCAGACGCCGGGCACCGAGCCCCGCGCCTCGATGGACCAGTGGCCCGCGGCGTCGGTCGTGTCGGCGACATCACCTTCGAAGGCGACATGGATCCCCGGCAGCGGAGCATCGGTCACATCAACCGCCTGGCCGTCGATGCGGACTGTCGCGCTGCGGGTCGAAGGGCCGCCGCCGCCGTCGTCCGAATCGCAACCGGCGCCCAGGATGGCCCCCAGCACCACGCACAAACAGCGGTAGATCAGTTTCATGTCCGACCCCTTCGGATCCGCGAAAAGCGGCACGCCGATGTCACCGTACATGATTGATATCGCTCTGTCAACTTGACGCCAACGGGCTGGCAAGGGAACGCCCCCCGCAGTCGAAACCGCGGGGGGCGTCATGGAATGCGCGTCGCGTGCCGACTACTCGATGGCGCCGCTCATGCGCGGCTTGGCCTTGACCGGGAACGCCGGCGTGCCGGGAACGGCCCAGGTTGCCCCCTCGGAATCCAGCTTCTCAAGCAGATACTCGATGGCGTAATCGAGCTGGGCGTCGTTGCCGGCCAGCACGTCGTCGGGCGTGTTCAGCACGACGATGTGGGGCTCCACGCCCCAACCCTCGATGGGCCAGCTGCCGTCCAGACCGTAGAGGCCGAACTGCGGGGGGCTGGTGCCGCCGCCGTCGACCAGATCCTGGTGGGGTTCGATGCCCGTCGAGCCGCCCCAGGTGCGCACGCCGATGAGGGTCGCCAGACCGAGGCGCTTGATGGCCTCGGCAAAGAACTCGCCGTTGCTGTAGGTGTCCTCGTTGATGAGCACGACCAGGGGACCGTGGAAGACCCGCTCCGGGTTGCGGCCGTTGAGACCCTCCCGAGGCTGGGTGAAGGCCCACAACTCGCGCTCGAGACGGTCGATGATCATGTCGCCCACGAAGCCGCCGCCGTTGAAGCGGTCGTCGATGATCATGGCCTGCTTGCCCGTCTGCGGGTAGTAGGAGCGGCCGAATTCCCTCAGGCCGTTCTCCCCCATGTCCGGCACTTGCAGGTAGGCGATCTTCCCGTCGCTCAGATCGGTGACGTGGTCGAGGTTGCGGTCGACCCAGTCGCGGTAGCGCAGGCCCATCTCGGTGCGCAGGGTGCGGAGGCGCACGGTCTCGGCGCCGCTGAAGGAGGACTTGCTGTTGGTCGTCAGGGCCACCATGGCGCCGGCCTTGTCGACGAGCTGCTCGTAGACGTTGTCGCCCACCTTCACCTCGACCCCGTCGATGGCCAGCAGGTAATCGCCCTCGTCGATGCCCACGCCGGGCTCGTTCAACGGCGAGCGGTAGCGGGGGTCCCAGGACACCCCCCGGATGATGTCGACGATGCGGTAGTGGTCCTTGCCCTCGTCCGCAGCGAAGCTGCAACCCAGGGCGCCGCTGCGCACGCGGTCGCCGGTGTCCTCGCGGTCGCCGCCGTAGATGTACGTGTGGCCGATGTTGAGCTCGGCGATCATTTCGCCGATGAGGAAGTTCAGGTCGCCCCGGGTGCCGCAACCGGCCACGAAGGATGCGTACTTGTCGTGCATGGCCTGCCAGTCGACCCCGTGCATGTTCGCGTCGTAGAACCAGTCGCGCTGGATGCGCCAGGCCTCGGCGAAGATCTGGGGGAACTCCTCCAGGCGATCGATGCGCAGCTTCACGGCGCCCAGATCGAGCTTGCCGTCGCTCGTCTCGGCCTTGTCGCCCGCGTCCACCACGCCGTAGTTGCCGCCGGCGCGGAAGATCATCTTCTGGCCATCGGCGCTCAAGTGGTAGTTGGCCACGCCGGACATGAGGTCCGAGAGTTCCTCGTCCGCCAGGCTGTACTTCAGGAGGTCGAGGGCGTCCCCGGTGTGGTCGTCGACGTTCTGGTACTTGAGGAACACGGGATCGCTCTTGCGCAGCACGAGGAACCCGCCCTTGACCGCCTCGAGGCGGAAGTAGTTGTCCGCGTCCACCTCTGTGCAGGCCAGGATGCGGTCCTCGAGGCCCTCCAGGTCGATGACCGTGGCCTCGTCCTTCTCGTCGTCATCCTTCTTCTTGTCGTCGCCCTTCTTCTCGTCGTCGCCATCGACCGCCACCTCGACGTCGTCGCCGTGGAACGGGGAGCGCTCGCCGTCACGGAGCAGCGCCACGTAGGGCCGGGCCATCTTCAGGAACACATGGGTCTGGTCCTGGCGGCCCATGATGGGGTTGAAGGTGCGGTTGGACAGGAAAAACAGGTACTTGCCGCAGGTCGAGAACGACGGCGACCAGTCCTGGGTCATGTCGTCGGTGAGCTTCGTGGCCTTGCCGCCCTTGGTGTCGAGGAGCCAGATGGCCTCATTCATGTTGCCGGTCTGGGTGGTGTAGGCGACCCAGCGGCTGTCCGGGGACCAC
>JAUUZX010000313.1 GCA_030592025.1 bacterium
CCAAGCCGGGCTACTCGAGGACCGGGAGGACCTCCTCGACGAGGCCCTGGACCGGCTCATGCTGGAAGTCGCCGTCGATCCGGATCTCGGCGCCCTCGCCGCCGACGTGGGGGGGAACCCCGGCGCCTTGCGGCAAAGGGTGCGCAGCGTCTTCCAGGAGCAGATGCGGCTGGATCGCTGGTTGCGGAAGATGGCCATCGCCCGGGAAACCGCCGCCCGGCCCCGCATGCCCCTGGCCCCCGTCATCGCGGCCGAGGTGCGGGTCGCTCTCCTGGGCACTCCGGATCCCGGTGAGGCGGTGGCAGCGGCCGATCTCGAGCCTGCCCTGCTTGCGGCCATGACGGAGTTCGCCGGCGCCGGGCTCGACGCGGTGGCCGGGGAGTTGGCTCCGGATGAAGCGAAGAAGCTGGCCAAGGCGTTCGCGACCCTGAGGACGGGAGCCGCCACCGCTGCCTCTGCGGACACCGTGCGGTCGACGCTGCTCACGACGGCCGGCGATCTCCGCAAGTTCACCCGGGCCGGCGGGCCCGAACTCAAGGCCCGCTTCCAGGACCTGGTGACCGCGGCGGCCGCCCCGGTCCTGCGCGAGTTGCGCCGCCTCGACCTGGTGGAACTCTACCGTCTGAACCGCGCGGTCGTTTTCCTGGGCCTGCGGGCCCTCGACATCCTCGACGAGTTGAAGCGACGCGACCGGGTCCTCGATTTCGGCGACCTGGAAGACATGGCCTGCATCCTCATGGGCGACCAGGCCCGCGCCATGTCCCTGCTTTTCCGGCTGGAGGACTCGCTCCGCCACGTCCTGGTCGACGAGTTCCAGGACACGAACTTCAACCAGCACGACATCTTGTCGCCCTTCGTGGAGGAGTTCCTGGCCGGGGGCGAGGGGGCCGTGCCGCCCACGGTTTTTTTCGTGGGCGACCTCAAGCAGTCCATCTACGGTTTCCGGGGCGCGGAGCCGCGCATCTTCGCCGGCATGATGGAGTTGCTCGCCGAGCACGGGCCCTGGGTCCTCAATCTGCCCACGAACTTCCGCAGCCTGCCACCCATGGTCGAGGGGGTGGGGGCGCTCTTCTCGAGCGAACCCCTGGCCTCGCGCCTGCCTGCGGGAGAATCCGACAATGTGCGGCAACTGGTGGCGCGGGCCGGGGACGCGGGTCCGGTGAACGTCCTGGCCGCCTATGAGGACGCCGAGGACGGCCGCTCGGGCCACCAACTGGCGGCCGCCGCGGCGGCGGGGATCGTGCGTGACCTGATCGACAGCGGCGCCACCACGGCCGACGGTGAGGACGAACGCCCACTGCGCTGGTCCGACATCATCGTGCTGTACCGTTCGCGCACCGGGGTGAGTCTTTACGAACAGGCCTTCCGCACCGCGGGCATCCCCATCGAGCCGGCGGGCCGGGGCATGCTGGCGGCGAGTCGCGAGGTGCAGGACGTGCTGGCCCTCCTGCACTGGTTGGTTTGGCCCGAAGACGACCTGGCCCTGGCCACGGTGCTGCGGTCGCCGGTCATGCGACTGGGTGAGGCGGCATTTCAGGGCCTTCTGGCCGCCCGGGGCCTCTTCCGGCCCGCGCCGGACGGCGGCCTCCTGCCCCCGGCGGGCCTGTGGCCGACCCTGCGCAAGGCGGCGGCGGGCGATCCGGAACTCGCGGCCATCGCCGAGCGCCTGCAGGACTGGCGGGCGGACACGGGCTTCGTGGGCTGCCACGAGTTGCTGCGCCGCATCTATCGGGAGGGCCATTTACCGGCGCGCTATGAAGTGGCCCGGGGACCCCAGGCCCGCATCAACCTGGAACGCCTCTATGATCTGGCGCTGGCACCCGAGGTATCTTCCGTACCAACCGTGCGTCGCTTCATCGACCTGGTGGAGAAGGCCAGCCGACGCGGTGGCCAGGAGGAGGGGACCCCCGGCGCGGGCACGGGCGGCGGGCGCGTGCGCTTCATGACCGTCCACGGGGCCAAGGGACTCGAAGCCCCGGTCGTCCTGCTCGTGGACGCGGATCGACCCCTGCGCGACCGTACCACCGAGGTGCGTCTCGAGCCGGGCGACAGGGCCACGGCTCTGGTGTTCGGGGCCACCCAGGGGTTCCGGCGCGGCCTGGTCGGGGCCGAGGACGTGCTGGCGGCCGATACCCTGCAGTTGGCCGGGGAAGCGGCGGCCGCGGCGGCCGAGGTGGAAGAGACGAATCTCCTCTACGTGGCCCTGACCCGGGCGCGGGACCGGCTCTACGTGCTCGGCGGTCTCGGCCGGGCCAGGGAGGATGGCGAGCCCCGCACGCCCCTGCGCCGGCTCCAAACGGCGGCGGGGAATGCTCCTGACGCCGCTATCGCCCTGGACGATCCGGCCCACCTGACCCGACCGCCGACCCCGGTCGAGCGCCCGCCCGCCACGGCGGCCGGTGCGGCGCCCGTGGTATGGAAACCGCCGGTGCTGGGTGGCCGGATGACGGCCGATTCCCCCTCGGCGGCGGTCCGGCACGGCGAAGGGGATGAAGGCCCCGCGGTCCTGGCGACCGGGGCGGTGCAGCACGGCCTGCACGTCCACTTGCTGCTGCAGTTGGCGGCCGAGTACGGCGCCGTGCCCCCGGGCGTGAGCCCAGCCCACGCAGAGGCACGGGCCGTCTTCGAGGACCATCGCCTGGACTGGGTCTTCCGGCCCGAGACCGTCGGCGGCCGCGGGCTGGCCGAGGCGCCCATTATCGCGCGTATGGGGGGGGGCGACGGGGACGCGCCGGTGGCCGGGTTCATCGACCGCCTCGTCATTCGTCCCGACCGCATCGACATCGTGGACTACAAGACCGATCGCTGGGGCGGTGATGGGGCGCGGAGCGATGAGCTGGCGGCCCGCTACTCTCCCCAGTTGGCGGCCTACAGAAAAGCCGTAGCCGCGATCCATCCGGGCCTGCCGGTCCATGCCTGGCTGTTGCTCACCGATCCGGCGGGGCGAGCGACCGGCGGCTCCGGGCTCCGGGAAATCACTTTCTGAGCTCCGGATCCACGGGAATTCCCGCTTTTTTCTCCGACCCCCCCCCGTCGGAACAGAAACACAACACTCCGGAACATATCCACATATGCAGGGAACACTCCCGTTAGCGGTGGAATACGGCGGTCGGCTACTATTGCCTTGGCATTGCGTTGAGCCTCTCTAGAACGCGGAAAAAGGCAAATCCATCACTTGCCGCGTGGGAACGACAGCTGCCGATTCACCCCGGCCGATGAGGCCACCACTGAAAGGACCCGGACATGAAGAGAATGAGCTTCGTGACAACCCTGATCCTGCTGAGCGTCCTGGCCGTCACGGCCAGCGCCCAGTCCCTCCTCTGGGACCAGACCGCTGGCTACGAGGGCTGGAGCATGGGCTTCTTCAACCAGATCGCCGGCGGCCCGCCGATGGGCGCTACCCAGTACACGGTCAACGACGTTGTCGTGCCGGACGGTGGCTGGACCGTGCACACCTACCGGGTGTACTACGACGGTTTCGATCCCGGCTGGGCCGGCGCTGTCACGTCGGCCGTGCTGTACGTGGAGGCCAAGACCGGCTCCGTGCCCACCGGCGATCCGTCCACGGGCACCACGGTGAACGTCAACACGGTCGTCCTGGGCAACGGCTTCGTGGAAGTCACCTGCAACGAGCTGGATCTGGTCCTGGCCGCGGGCGAGTACTGGGTAGGCATGACGCCTGTGGCTCCCAACACCAACAACATCCACGTCAGCG
>JAUUZX010000047.1 GCA_030592025.1 bacterium
ATGCCCGGGATGCACGGCTTCGACGTGAGCCGGATCCTTAGGCGCCATCAGGATACCCGCGGCGTGCCCATCCTCATGATCAGCTCCGAGACCGAAACCAGCGAGCGGATCCGCGGCCTCGAAATGGGCGCCGACGACTTCATCTCCAAGGGCATCACGGGTGAGGAACTCTACTCGAAGATCCGTGCCTTCCTGCGCATCAAGGACCTCCAGGACAAGCTCCGCCGGGAGAGCGACAAGCTCAACCAGGTCTTCCGCTTCCTCCACGAGCCCGTGGCGATCTGCAGTTCCGACGACCGGGTGCTGTTGGCGAGTCAGGTCTTCCTGAGCCTCATGCGCATGCCCCGCGAGGTGGCGACCTTCAAGACCATGACGGAGATCCTGCGGACCCTCGACGTGCCCGAGGAGACCATCGAGATCCTGCGCCGGGGCAGCCGCGAGGACACGCGCCTGGCCATCTCCATCGATGACGAGGTCATCCACCTCACCTGCCGCACGGCGCCGATCCATCTGGACGACGATGAGGACGCCGTGGCCTACATCTTCCGCGACGTCACCAAGGAAGTGGCGACGGAGCGCATGAAGGCGGACTTCCATTCGATGATCGCCCACGATCTGCGTTCGCCCATATCGGTGATCCAGGGGTACGTGTCGCTCATGGCGTCGGGCAAGACCGGCGAGGTGAACGAGACGCAGGCCGAATTTCTCGAGAGTGTCGGGCGCAAAATCGTCGAGATGACCACACTGCTCAACGACTTCCTCGACGTGAGCAAGATCGACGCGGGTTTCGTCAATCTCAACTGCAGCGATCTGGAAGTGGCCGACGTGATCCGCGAGGTGATCGTGGACCTGGGGCCCATGGCCGACAGCCGCGGCATCGCGCTCACCGTCGACATCCCGGATGAGCCGGTCGTGGTCCACGGCGATCCCCTGCGCCTGACGCAGATCATGCGGAACATCGTGTCCAACGCCATCAAGTACAACGAGGAGTCGGGCTGGATCCGCATCTCGGTCAAGGCACGCGACGGCTGGAGCAGCATCTGCGTCGCTGATGGCGGGATCGGCATGTCCGCGGAGGAGTTGCGCGTCCTCTTCGAGCCCTACACCCGTGGGTCCACCCAACGGCAGATCAAGGGCGTCGGGCTGGGCGTCGTCATCATCAAGCGCCTCGTCGAGGCCCACGGTGGCGAGGTCCACGTCCTGAGCGAATCCGGCAAGGGCACGACGTTCACCTTCACGCTGCCCTTGGCCGAAACCGCGAACCACCCCGAGCCCGACCTCGAGGGCGCCGTCAACTAATCACCCACCGTCTGTCCCCATTCCGGCCACGGCAACTCCTATCCGGTGCAGGACCTCCTGCGCCAGGCCGTCGTTGCCGGGGGCGGCAGATCTTGCCGCCGGGGCAGTATTTCTCCGTTTTTGGCGTCCGTTGAGCCCCAGGGGACGGATGAGACGCTCTTCCCCCGGCGGCAGATTCTGCCCGCTGACCCGCTCCTGGGCCGGCAGGGTGTGGGCACGTGGTTTGCGAATCCGGCGCGGAGCAAACTGTACGTGGTCCCAAAGGAGCCCCGTCGTGATCAAGAGTCTGAACCGCGCGGAAGACGCCATGGTGATGCAGCAGCTGCGCATCGACGCCATGGCCAACAACCTCGCCAACGTCAACACCACCGGTTTCAAGCAGATGCTGACCCGGGCGGTCCAACGCACGGATTCGCCGGCACCCGCAGGTGGCCGCGCCGATGGCCAGGAGGCGCTCCCCGTGGACGCGCGCACCGGCATCGAGGCCCGGCCCGGCGACCTGTCGGCACGCACCGTTGAGCTCGTGCCGGCGCTGGATACGCGCAGCGGCCAGATCCGCTCGACGGGACGGGAGCTGGACGTGGCGGTCATGGGCCGCGGCTGGTTCGTCGTCCAGACCGACGAGGGCAACCGCTACACCCGGGACGGTTCCTTCATCCTCGACTCGGAGAAGCGGCTGATGACACCGTCCGGCGGGCTTGTCCAGGGCACCCGCGGTCCGATCACCATCGACGGCGACAGCTTTGCCATCGAACACGACGGCACGATCACCGTGGGCAGCGAGATCGTCGGCAGCCTGCGCCTCGTCGACTTCGAGGACGCCAGCCGGCTCGAGCACTTGGGGAACAGCCTCATGGTCTCGCCGGAAGACATGACACCGACCACCGTGCCGGTGGAGGAGGTCGTCGTGGCCCAGGGGCACCTGGAGGGCAGCAACGTGAGCGCCATCGACACCCTCGTGGCGATGATCGCCGCGCAAAGAGCATTCGAGGTCCAGGCCAAGGTCCTCACGACCGAGGACGGGCTTCTCGACAAGGCCGTCAACACATTGTCCCGTGCGGGACGCAGCTAGGAGAGGTGAACGACGATGATCCGAGCCATGGGAACGGCCGCGTCGGGCATGAAGGCCCAGCAACTGAACATCGACACGATCGCCAACAACCTGGCCAATGTGAACACCACGGGGTACAAGCGCAGCCATGCCGAATTCCAGGACCTGCTCTATGAAAAGGTCATGCCCGGCGGGCAGATCGACGCCCAGGGTCGCGCCCGGCCGACGAGCGTGGAGGTGGGCCATGGCGTGAAGATGGTCGCCACCAACCGCAACTTCAGCCAGGGCACCGTCGTGTCCACGAACAACCCCCTCGACATCATGATCGAGGGCGACGGCTTCTTCCAGCTGCGCATGCCCGACGGCACCATCAAGTATACCCGGGACGGCAGCTTCAAGCTCGACGCCGAACGCAGCGTCGTGACCTCCCAGGGCTACCGTCTCGAGCCCGCCATCGAGATCCCGCAAGACGCGATCGAGATCTCCATTGCCCGCGACGGAACTATGGCGGTGCGCCTGACGGGCGACGACGCCACGGTCCAGGAGATCGGCCAGTTGGAACTGGCGCGCTTCCCCAACGCCGCGGGTCTCGAGAGCCGCGGAGGGAACGTCTACTCGGAGAGTCCCGCCAGCGGTACGCCGATCCTGGGGACGCCGGGCCTGGACGGCATCGGCGAAACCGCGTCGGGGTTCCTCGAAATGAGCAACGTGGAGACCGTCGACGAACTGGTGAAGATGATCTCGGCCCAGAGGGCCTACGAACTCAACAGCAAGACCATCGTCATGGCCGACGAGATGATGCAGACCGTCAACCGACTCAAGAGGTAGCCGCCGTGAGCAAGTACCTTCCCCTGATCCTCGTCTGCCTGGCCACGGTGTTCGCCGTGGCCCCGGCGGCGGCGTGGAACCTGGTTCTCGCCGACACCGTCGTCATCGACAAGGCCGTCGTCTCGTTGGGCGACATCGCGGCGGGCCCGGTGCCCGGGACGGCCGCCGGTCTCACGATCTGCGGGGCGGGGGATCCCGGGACGTCGCTCACTCTCTCGCGGCGGGGGATCCTGCGGCGTCTGGTATCCGCGGGGATCGCCAGCGGTGTCCGCTTCCGGGGCCCCGACCGGACGGTGCTCGTCTTCGCCGGGCAGAACGTTGCGCCGTCGGCCCTGACAGAGGCCGTGCGGATGGAACTCCAACGCCTGGTGCCGGCCCCCGGCCCCGGCGCACCGAACTCCTGGTTCGATCTTTCGATGCCCGACATGACCCACGTGGTCGCGGGCGACTGGGCCGTGCGGGTGGTCCGCGCCACACCGCTGGAGGCCGGCCGCAATCTCGTGCGCTGCGAAATCCTGGACGACGGTCGCCCCACGGCCTTCACCGTCACCGCGGTGCTGCACATTTTCGGCGAGGTGGCGACGGCCGTGCGGGCGGTTCCCCGCGGAGCGGTCCTGACACCCGATCTCTTCGCATGGACCTGGCGCGACCTGGCCGGCGTCAAAGGCGGCCCGGCCATTGGCCGTACTGCCCTGGGCGGTGCCAGCATGGGGCGCAGCCTGGGGCCCGGTGATCTCCTGCGGCTTGGCGATCTCAGACCCACGCCGCTGGTCCGCGCCGGCGATCCGGTGGAGTTGCGCGTCGTGCGCGGCACCATCGCCGTATCCGTCTCCGGAACCGCACGGCAGAACGGCTGCCTCGGTCAGAACATCCCGATCCGCAACGAACTCACCGGCCGATTGCAGAACGCCCGCGTGACGGGCCCCGGCATGGTGGAATGGAGGAGATGAACATGGCGAAAGCCAAGCGTCGCATGGAAGTGGCCCTGGTGGTCTGCGTGCTGTTGATGGCCGCGGCCACGTCGGTCGCACGGGAACCGCTGATCGATTTCGAGACGGGCCGCACCCTGGTGTCGAACATGAAGGCGCGGCAGGTCGGCGACCTCATCACGATCATCATCACGGAGAACGCCACCGCCAGTGCGACCAGCAAGACCAAGGCGGACAACAAGAGCGAGACCAGCGGCGGTCCGGGCCTCGGCTTCCTCGACTTCATCAAGCCCTGGGGCCTGACCGTCGAGAACAAGTACAAGGGCGACGGCAACACATCCCGCGACGGCTCCCTCCGCGCCGAGATCACCGCGCGCATCGTCGAGGTGCTCCGCAACGGCGACTACCGGGTCGAGGGCACCCGCATGATCAACATCAACGGCGAGAAGCAGTTGATCGAGATCACCGGCGTCTGCCGCGCCCGGGACATCACCCCCGACAACACGATCATGAGCACCTACGTGTCCGACGCGCAGATCGCCTACAACGGCTCCGGGATCATCAACGACGCCTCCGAACCCGGCGTCGTCACCAAGATCGTTAACTGGTTGTTCTAGGAGGACACCATGACCCGCCTGCACACCCTGCCCCCATTCGTGACGGTCGCCCTGGCGTCCCTCGTACTTCTGACGGCCATCGTTGTGCCGGCCACGGCCGGGGAGGGGTCGCGGATCAAGGATCTGGCTGCCCTCGAGGGCACAGCCCAGGAAGCGCTCGTGGGCTACGGCCTGGTCGTCGGCCTCAACGGTACCGGCGACGGATCCAACGCGGAGATGACCATCAACTCCATCGCCACCATGCTCGAGCGCATGGACGTGACGGTGAACGCCGCGGACCTGAAACCGAAGAACGTGGCGGCGGTCATCGTCACGGCCTACCTGGATCCCCGGGCGTCGGTGGGCAGCCGCATCGACGTCACCGTGAACTCCCTCAACGACGCCTCGAGCCTCGAAGGCGGGTTGCTGATCATGACGCCGCTGCAGGCGGCGGACGGCACCCTGTGCGTGCTGGCCCAGGGGAGCATCTCCATCGGCGGCTTCAACATCAAGGCCGGCGCCGGGAACAGCTTTCGCAAGAACCACACGCTGGTGGGCAACGTTCCCAACGGCGGCACGGTTAAGGTGCGACTGGGCGGGGAGTACGTCCATGACGGTCATGTAGCGTGGCTGCTGCACTTCCCGGATTTCGGTACCGCGGCAGAGGTCGCCAACGTGGTGAACCGGTCCTTCGGCGGGAAGATCGCCCAGGCCAAGGACGCCCAGCGCATCGAAGTGGCCCTGCCCGCGAGTTACGTGGACGACCCTGTGACCTTCATCGCCGAGATGGGCGGGCTCACCGCCCGGGCCGACGCCGTCGCGCGGGTGGTGGTCAATGAGCGCACCGGCACCATCGTCGTCGGTCGGAACGTGAAGCTCCACGAAGCGGCGGTCGCCCACGGGAACCTTAAGGTCGTCATCAACACCTTCTACAGTGTCTCACAACCCAGTTCCTTCAGCAGGGTGGGCGAGACGGTCGTCGTGCCCGACGTCAACACCGAGGTCGAGGACCACGAGGCCCGTGTGCTGCGCGTGCCGGAAACGTCGACCGTGGGGGACGTCGTGGCCGTGCTCAACGACATCGGCGCCTCGGCCAGGGACATCATCGCCATCCTCCAGGCTCTCAAGCAGGCCGGTTCGCTTCAGGCGGACCTGGTCCTGATGTAGGAGAACACCGTGGACCTGAACCTCGGCACACCGACGGGAGATCTGCTGGGCGGGGCCCAGGCGAGCGCGGGGCAGGCCCGTCTGCGCCAGTTGGCCGGTTCGCTGGAGAAGAACGGCGAAACCCCCGAAGGCCTGGCCAAGGCAGCCAAGGAATTCGAGGCGGTCTTCCTCAACCAGCTCATGAAGTCCATGCGGGCCACGGTGCCCGAGAGCGAGCTCTTCAACGGCGGTGGCTCGACCAAGTTCTATCAGCAGATGCACGACGCCGAACTGGCCAATGCCCTGGCGTCCCATAACGGCGGCATGGGCATCACGGAACTCATCGTGCGGCAACTCTCGCGCCCTGAAGGGGTCGAGGTAACGCCGTCGGCTGCGGAGAGTACCGGGACGTCGGCCATGGAAATCCTCGGGCCCCTCGCTCCTTCCCCGGCGGCGGCGGCCGCGGCGTACCGGCGCCTGGGCGGCGAGCTCTCGGCGCGGGCGAAGGCCCTGGCTGCGGTCGGCGCGCCCACCGCGGCCGAGGCCGACACGCTGTGGGTCCACGGCGAGGCCATCACGAGCGCGGCCCAACGGCACGGTGTTCCGTCGGCCCTCGTCCTGGCCGTGGTCATGGAGGAATCCGGCGGCAATCCCCAGGCGGCTTCGCCCAAGGGGGCGGTTGGCCTCATGCAACTCATGCCGGCGACGGCCCGGGAGGTCGGCGTCGATGATCCCCGCGATCCCTCGCAGAACCTCGACGGAGGTGCGCTCTACCTCTCACGGATGGTCAAACGGTACGACGGCGACCTCGAGCTGGCCCTGGCTGCTTACAACGCGGGCCCGGGTACGGTGGACCGGGCCGGGCGGGCCATACCGGCCTACCCGGAGACCGAACGCTACGTCGAGAAGGTCATGGCACGCTACCACCGCCTCGGTGGTGGCACGGAATTGGCGATAGACGGGCGATGATACGCCGTCTCCCAGGATGATGGAGAGAGGAGTCCAGCACATGCACACCCGCAAAGCCCGGCTTGTCGACGAGGATGGGCGCCTTCTGGCGTCGCTGCTCGAAGTCGAGGATGAGAACTATCGGCGCCTGCTACGGTTGGCCTGGCGGCAAAATAGTTACATGCGGCGGCAAGATGTGGACCGTCTGGAAGCCAACGCCAACGACTGGGCCCGCTGCCTGCCCTTGGCCAACGAGGCCCGGGGGGCCCGGGAAAAATTCGTCGTTGGGATCACCCGGGAGCTGGGCATGGCCCCCGGCCGCTCGACACGCGAATTGCTGCCGAGGCTGGAAGCGACCACCGGCGACCTCGTGCGCACGGCCCTCGGGAATCTCGACCGAACAACCGCCAAATTGGCCCGTCAGAACGAATTGAATCGGCACCTGGCCGAGTTCTGTCTTGCGCTGGCCCGGGAAGAATCACGGATCTTCCGCGAGGTCCTGACCGACGACCCGGCCGGTTGCTACGACAAGGACGCGTCGGCGCGGTCCATATCAAGCAGTCGCATGCTGGAAAAACAGGCTTGAGGAGAGACCCATGTCCGGACTGAATTCCATCATGGACACGAGCTTGTCGGCACTCTTTGCCGCCCAGGCCGGCCTGGCGACGACGGGCCACAACATCGCCAACGCCAACAACCCGAACTTCTCGCGCCAGCAGGTGCTTCTCAGCCCACGCCAGCCGGCCTACATGTCCTACGGGGCTATCGGCCGCGGCGTCAACATCGACGGCGTGCGCCGGGTCCAGGACGAGTTCGTCGCGGCGAACCTGCGCACCCAGTACGCGCGCATGGAATCCTATGCTGCGGTGGACTCGGCTCTCTACGAGGTCGAGGCCATTCTGGGCTCGGTGGACAACGACCACCTCGGTACGGCCATGACGGACTTCTTCAATTCCTGGAACAGCCTGGCCCAGCCCGCCATCAACGAGGACCTCAAGGGCAACGTGGTGGCCGCCGCCGAGAGCCTGGTCCTGGATTTCCACCGCATGAACGACGCCCTGAACGACCTGGCGTCCAATATCGAGAGCAACCTCCACAGCGAAATTGGCAACCTGAACCGTCTTCTCGAAT
>JAUUZX010000487.1 GCA_030592025.1 bacterium
CGTGTCGCACGGTGCAGGCCAGGTCCTCGGCGGTGGCGACCGCGTTCACCTGGTCCACCGCTTCGGTGGAGGTGTCCAGGCCGGTGACCCGACAACCGCGCCGGGCCAGGGGCAGGGCATGGCGGCCCTGGCCCGATCCGATGTCCAGCACCCGGGATCCGGCCGGCAGGCGGTCGGCGAATCGTTCCAGGAGCGGATCGGGGCGGGAGCCGAACCAGTCGGCAGTGCGGTAGGCGTCGTCGTAGTTCTCGGCCATGGATGGTTTCCCTCACGTCGATCCCGGGAGCTGATCCTGCCGAACCGTTGCTGAAAACATCGCGAAACGGGGTTCAGGGATTGATCGCGACCACGCTAACATATTATAATTCCCCATGCTATGAGCATCATACGAAACCATGGATCCGTCTTTATCCTATTGCTCGTCCTGGTCGCCGTCACCTTCGGCCGACTGGTCACGACGCCGTTGTGGAACCTCAACGACGTGGAGGTTCTCTGCGAGGCCCACGAACTGAGCGCCGATCCCGGCGCAATGTTCGGACATATCGGATTCTACTTCAGCCAGCCGATCCTGCAGTTGACCTTCCTGGCCGAGTACCGGCTGTTCGGGATCGACCCGACAGGATACCTCGCCTTCAATCTGCTCCTGCACACGTGCAACGCATTCATGATCTACATGCTCGTGCACATGCTCTTCCCCTACAAACGGCTGGCCGTGCTGGCGGCCATTCTCTTCGCCCTCGGCGTCGGCAGTTACGGCAAGGTCTTCATGTCCATCCACCTGGTGGAAGCCCTGCTCATGTCCCTCTTTCATATCCTCGTTCTCTACTTTTTCATCAGGAACGATTTCCGACGGGAAGCAGGCATCACGTCGTCTCTCTACCTGGTCGGGCTGGGCCTGTACCTGATGGCGGGGCTGACCAAGAACGCGTCGTTTTCCATCATCGGATGTCTGATCGCCTACAAGGTGTTCTTCTACGGCACCCGGCGCAGAAACATCGTAACCATCGACATCCTGGTCTTCCTCGTGATGGGTACCCTGTTCCACCTGGGGCAATCCCGGTGGGGGCAATTCCAACCGGCGTTGTTGATCGCCGCGGGTGACCATTTTTCGATCCGTTCGGTGAAGATCCTGTTCCAGTACCTCGTCCTCATGGTGTTTCCCATCCAGAACAGCGCGATCCTGGCCGACGCGGCACCGTGGGTGGGCTGGATCTTCGAGTTGCGCTATGTCGTGCGGAGCCTGGTTTCGTTGGCCATCGTTTCGTTCGCCTTCTTCGGATTCCTGTTCGGAAACCGGGCGATCCGGTTCTTCGTCGCGTGGACCTTCATCACCCTGCTGCCTTTCACCGGATACACGGCCAAAGGCGACTGGTTGAACCTGACCCATCTCTATCTCGCATCCATCGGTTTCTGCGTGATCCTGGCCGCGGGCGCCTTCGGCTGCAGCAACCTGCTCGCTCGCCGCCGGTGGCGGCGGTACCTCCCCTATCTGATCCCCCTGGTCTTCGTGCTCATTTCCATCGGATTGACTCATGAGCTGGATCAGAGCAACCGCCGCCGAGCGGATTCGCCCAGGATGAGGGAGGCGGTCCGTCACCTGCATGAGGTCTGTCTTTGGGAAGATGACCCACCGGGTGACAACTAGCCGTCGACGAGCAGCCGTTCCAGGCGAGCCAGCCCGGCGAGAATCCAAGCCACCGACCAGCGGACATAGACGATCCTGACCTCGCGTCGGCGTCCGACCTGGTATTTCCAGGCACCCTCGGGCAGGGCCATGTTTTCGAGGATCCAGGCGCCGGTGCGGCGGGCCTGTGCCGGGTCGGCGAAGCGCGCGAGAGTCAAAAGGGCCTGCCCGCAACAGGTGGCATCGATGGGAAACGTCTCGTTGTCGTAGTAACGGGGAGCGCCATCGTCGCGGAAGAAGTGCGTGCGATAATAGTCGAAGCCCTTCCGGACCGTTTCGGCAAAGGTGCCGTCTCCGGTCAGTTGTCCATATTCGTCGAGTCCATCGAGGTTGTAGCAGGTGTGGAAATGGTCCGCCCAGGCACGGGTATCCCCGAGGGCGTAGGGCCAACTGCCGTCCGGGCGTTGCCGGGCGGCCACATAGCCTAGGGTTGATCGGGCGGTCCCGGTCCAATCCTCGTTACCGCCCGTGAGAACCGCTGCCTGGGTCAGCAGGCGCGCACCCTTGACCGTCGCGTTGAGCACGACTTGGCTGTCGCCGGGGGAATAGGAGAAACAGAAACCCTCCTCCATATCCGTGCGATTCAGATCCTTCAGGACGAAAGGCACGGCGTCGATGATCATCTCCCGGGCCCGGGGCAGGTCGTAGAACTGCTGCGCCTGGAAGAGGGCATGGGTGATGAAGCCCGTCGCCACCACGGTCGGGTATCGCGCCGGTACGCGGGCGTAGCGCGCTTCCCAGTCGAAATCGTATCCCCAGCAGGATCCGCTCCAGCCCGGGCTGCGCAGGCGGGCCAGTTCCTCCACCAGCCGGAGAACCTCCTCGCGGCGATCGCTGGTGCCGGCCGCGCGATCCCGTTCGGCAAGGGCCTGCACGGCCAGTCCCAGGGTCACCGGATTGTAGCCCGGCTTGA
>JAUUZX010000220.1 GCA_030592025.1 bacterium
CCAGGTTTTCGGCGAGTCGGAGATGGCCTTCCTGACAACCCTGCCCCCGGAGGACCAGCGCACGGCGGTCGAACGGGTGCTGGCCCTGGACCCGCCGGTGATCTTCATCGCCATGGACCAGGCGGTGCCGGGCGCGATCCTCGAGCTCATGCGGGAGCGCCAGCTGGCCCTGGTGCGGTCGGCCCTGCCGGCGGTCGAGTTCATGGTGGAGCTCACCCACCACCTGGAGCGGGTGTTCTCGCCCCACACCGAGGTTCACGGCACGCTGGTCGACGTCTACGGTGTCGGCCTGCTCTTCACGGGCCGCAGCGCCATCGGCAAGAGCGAATGCGCGCTGGACCTCATCGAGCGGGGCCATCGGCTCGTGGCCGACGACATCGTCGAGGTCACCCGCACGACCGAGGACGTGCTTATCGGTCGCTACCGCGACATGCTCCGGCATCACCTGGAGATCCGCGGTATCGGCGTCATCGACGTGCAGGCCATTTTCGGGATCCGCGCCATCCGCATGCAGAAGCGCATCGAGGTCGAGGTGCAGCTGCAGGAATGGGACGACAACGCGGACTACGAGCGCATGGGGCTGGAGAACCGCTACACGGAGATCCTCGGTGTGAGCATCCCCCAGGTGATCGTGCCGCTCTTCCCGGGCAAGAACATCACCGTCATCAGCGAAGTCATCGCGCTGAATTTCATGCTGAAAGTCTACGGCTACGACGCGGCCGAGGTGCTGAACGAACGTATCCTCGATACGATGCGCAACAGCAGCCGACTGCGGAAGTACCTGGAACAGGACCGTGAGTAGGTCGTCGGGAGGCGGAGATGATACGGGGCTACGTGATCACCCACGGTCACATCGGTGAGGAACTGGTGCGGGTGGCGAATCTCATCCTGGGGCCCCAGGACGGGTTGGAGGGGGCGTCCAACGCGGGCCGCTCCGTCGAGGACATCACCAAAGACATCGCGTCCTGGCTCGCGTCCGGTGAAACGCCGGCGCTCATCATGATCGACGACTACGGGGGCAGTTGCGCCACCGCGGCCCAGTTGGCCTGCGGCGAGCGGCCGGACGTGTCCATTGTCAGCGGCGTGAATCTGGCCATGATCCTGGGTTTCCTGACCTGGCGCGAGTCGAGTGAACTGCCGGAACTGGCTCAGCGGGTCCTGGACAAGGGACGCGCCGCCATCGTCCGTCTGGGAGGTCGTTGATGCCGGTGGCTCTCGCCCGGATCGATGATCGCATGATCCACGGGCAGGTGACCGTGGGGTGGGGCCAGCAGTTGCATCCCGATCTTATCATGCTCGCCAACAACGCCATCGCTGCCGACCCCTGGCAGCATCGGGTCTACGCCTCGAGCGTGCCGCCGGAGATCGACGTGGCCATCCTCTCCGTGGCCGAGACCGCTGCGCGCCTGGGGTCCCCGGTGGACCCGAACGAGCGCGTCCTTCTGCTCACGGGCAGCCCCGGCGAGATGGCGGAACTCGTGCGCCTGGGCGCCCCCATCAAAAATGTCAACCTGGGGGGGCTCCATTTCGGGGCCGGCAAGCAGGAGATGCTGCCGTTCGTGTACGTGGACCATCAGGATATCGTCGCCCTGAATCGGTTGCTCGCCCTGGGCGTGACCCTGTCGGCCCAGCAGGTCCCCGGCGGCCGGGAGCATCCGGTGACCGAGAGCCACCTGCAGCAGATGGAAGATCGCCTCTGATGGAGATCCTCGCCCTCGACGGCAGCTGGTGGACCCTGGGCGGTGTCGCGCTGCTCGGCGGCTTGCTGGTCCTCGACGAGACAGCCTGGGCCCAGACCTGGTTCAGCCAGCCGCTGCCGGCCGGCCTGCTCACGGGGTTGCTGTGCGGCGACCCCTTGACGGGTCTGGCTATCGGCCTGCCGCTCCAACTCGTTCTCATCGGCAACATACCTGTGGGTCAGACCTTCCTGGGGGATCCCACCGTAGCGGTGGTGGGGGCGGTGGCGGCGGCCTCGTTCTCCGGTGATTCCCTGCGGTCGGGCCTGATCACCGGCGAGTTCAGTTTGCCCCTGCTGGGATGGCTCCTGCTGGGGGCCGCCCTGATCAGCATCCTGGGGCACAGTTTCGTGCAGGCCGAGCGCCGGGCCCACGTGCCCTGGATGCTCGAGGGCCACCGCACGTTGCGCGACGGCGATGTGGGGCGGATCCTGCGGCTCCACCATCGTTGCCTGGCCATGACTTTCGTCCGCGGTGCCGTGGGTGTGGTGCTGGCGAGCCTGGCCCTGGCCCGGCTGTGGATCCCCCTGCTGGCCGCCATGCCCGATCGTGTCCAGCAAGCCGTCGGCATCCTGGCCGTGTTGCTGCCGGGGCTCGGTCTCGGCACGGCCATCGACCGCTATGGCGCCAAACGCTGCCTGCCCTGGGTCGCTGCGGGGCTGGCCACCGGTCTGGTCGCGGTGGGGTGGCGCTGGTGAGGCGGGGCATGAGGCAGTTGCCAAGGGGAATGCGGGTGCGCCTCTTCTGGGAATCCCTGGGGCTGCAAGGCTCCTGGAACCCCCAGCGCATGCAGAATCTCGGGCTGCTGGCCGTCATGACGGTCTGGTTGCGCCGTCTGCCGCGCAAGGTCGAGAGGGACCGGCTCTTCTGCCGACGGTACTACGAGTTCTTCAACACGAACCCCTACTTGGCCAACTACCTGGTGGGGGGGCTGCTGCGGCTGGAGGCCGATCGGGAGGCCGGTGATGACCTGCCTGCCGGGCTGGCCGTCAAGGTGCGCGACACCCTCGGCCGTTCCCTGGCCTCCCTCGGGGACCAGTTGTTCTGGTTGGGGCTGCGCCCGGCGCTGGTCATGGCCATGTGCCTGCTGGCCCTTTTCGGGCGTGTGGGGCTGGTGTTGGGGGTTGTGGGTCTCTTCACGGTGGCACAATTGGTCCTGCGTTGGCTGTTGCTGGCTCGAGGATTCAGGCTGGGCATGGACATCGTCGACGACCTTTCCCACCCCGGCTGGCACCGGGCCATCGCCCTGACGAAGCGCCTAGGCATGGTGCTCACGGGTCTGGTGGCGGGGGTGTACCTCATGCGGGTGGGGGCGTTGGCCGGTGAAGGCTCGGGCGCGGTGCTGGCCGCGGGCGCGGCCCTGGGCATCGGCATGCCTCTGGCCTGCCGAAGGCGTTTGCCGGGTGAGGTGCTGGTCCTGGTGGCGCTGGTCCTGGCCTTCGTTCTGAGTTTTGCGGTTCCGGCGTGGAAAGGCTAGATTGGTGATTCCGACTATCAGCGACCGGCCCTACAAGGGACTCCTGCTTTGAAAACATCGCACGCGACCGTGTCCGACCCGGTGGGCTTCCATCTGCGCGCCGCCGGCAGGATCGTCAAACTCACCAAGACCCTCGCCGCGGATGTCACGATCCGCTACAATGGCCGTGTGGCCAACGCGAAGAGCATCATGGGTCTTGCCAGTCTCGCGGCGGAATTCGGCGCGGTGGTGGAGATCGAGGTGTCCGGAACCGACGAGGATGCCGCGCTGGCCCGCGTGGTCACGTTGATCGAGGTCGATCTCGCCGAGCCCGAAGACTGAATCTCTGGATTAACGGAGCACTTGGTTCATGGAACGGTTGCAAGGCATTGCCGCGTCCCCGGGGTACGCCGTCGGGCCGGTCCACGTCATACGGCGGGGCACCATCGTGCCCGAGCGCCGGAGTGTCGTCGAGCAGGACCTGCCGGCTGAAATCGAGCGTTTTGCCGCCGCTGTCGAGCAGGCGCGGGGAGAGATCCAGACCCTGGCCGACAGCCTCGCCCGCGAGCTCGGCCCCGACGAGGCCGATATCCTCTCCAGCCAACTCCTGATCCTGGAAGACGTTCTGGTCTGGGACGCGACCCTCGAGATCGTCCGGAAGGAGCACATCAACGCCGAGGCGGCCTTTGCACGCGCGGTGAGCGATGTCGTCGCCCGCTTCATGGAGATCGAGGACGCGACCTTCCGCGAGCGCGTCTACGATGTCCGTGACGTGGAGCAGCGTGTGCTGCGGGCTTTTGCCGGCGACGGTGCCCGGGGGCCGGAAGCGCCCGCCGAACCGTCGGTGGTGGTGGCCCACGACCTGTCGCCCAGCGACACCGCGGCCTTGGGGCGGGAGAATGTCCTGGGCTTCCTCATGGATGTGGGCGGCAGCACGAGCCATGTGGCGATCCTCGCCCGCTCCCTGGGCGTGCCGGCGGTCCTCGGGCTGGGCGGTCGCGCCGTGGGGCTGACGGCGGGCACCCGGATCGCGTTGGACGGCGGTGGCGGCGAGGTCGTCCTGGATCCCGACACGGGTACCTGCGAGTACTTCGAGGCCATGGCCCGCCAGTTGGTCGCCGCGGGAGAGAAACTCGCGGGTCTGCGGGACCTGCCGGCGGTCACCCCCGACGGCCACCGGATGCGGCTCATGGCGAACATCGAGATGCTGCCGGAGGTCGACGAGGCCCTGGCCCGGGGCGCGGAGGGCGTCGGCCTGCTGCGCACCGAGTACTTCTTCTTCCAGCACCAGCGCATCCCGTCGGAACAGGAACAGGTCGAGGCCTACACGGGGCTGGTGTC
>JAUUZX010000012.1 GCA_030592025.1 bacterium
CATGATCACGGCCCAGAACAGGGCGCTGGGGATGCCGACCACGGCGAAGGCCACCCCGGCGAGCCCACCCTGGAGCATGCCGATGACCGCCGTGCCCTTGAGGGTGGCGCGGGTCACGGAGCGGAACCTGTCCAGCAGGCGGCGCTCGTCCTCGTCGGCCAGGGGCACGTAGTAGAGGATGCGGTCGAGCAGTCGGTCGCCGTCGATGAGGAAGAAGTACATGGTGTAGAACATGATCGAGAGCAGGAAGAGGAACTGCACCGTGCCCGCGGTGACCGTCGAGAGGCTGCCCACCAGGAAACGGCTCAGCCAGGACACCAGCTCGCCGGCCCGCAACAGGATGTCGTCCTCGTAGGGGGCGATCCGTTCGTAGAACGATTGTTGCTGGAGCCACACCATGATCTCGTCGGGCTGCTGCAGTTTCTGCTGTACCCAGGGTGTGACCGAGTTGGCCACATGGACCGCCTGGGCGGTGACGATCCCCAGCAACGATCCCAGGGGCACGATGATCAGCAGCAGGATGACCAGCAGCGTGAGGATCGAGGCCAGGGCCTTGCGGCCCCGCACCAGCCGCAGAAAGCGCTGGTACAGGGGCAACGCGAGGGAGGCGAAGATGCCCGCCAGCAGCACGGCCATGACAAAGGGTTTGATCATGGAAATGAAGACGACCGAGATGCCGATCACCAGGATCAAAAGGAACGCTCGACTGGCGGTGGCTGTCTGCATGGGCGGGTCCTTCCGCTGGGGTCCAACGGCATCGTAGTCCATGGAGCGGTGGGCTCCAACCACCGATGAGGTTGGCTCCGGGCGCGGGCTTGATTAGATTACGCGGAACCGGATATTCGCGGGCCGCCCGACGTGGCGTCCGCCCCCCAATCAAGGAGATCCCCGTGGCCGACCTCAGAGCTGCCATCGAGACCAGCAAGGGCACCATCCACCTCGACCTGTTTGCCGACAAGGCGCCGCTGACGGTGGCCAACTTCGCCAACCTGTCCCAGCGTGGCTTCTACGACGGCCTGAAGTTCCATCGGGTCATCGCCGACTTCATGGTCCAGGGTGGTTGCCCCGAGGGCACGGGCACCGGCGGGCCCGGCTACAACTTCGAGGACGAGTGCACCCCCGATCTGCGCCACGACACCCCCGGCGTGCTGAGCATGGCCAACGCCGGTCCGGGCACCAACGGCAGCCAGTTCTTCATCACCCACGTGGAGACGCCCTGGCTCGACGGCAAGCACACCGTCTTCGGCAAGGTGCGCGAGGGGTCGGACCAGGATATCGTGAACGCCATCGAGGGCGGCGACACCCTCACGTCCATCACCATCGAGGGCGACCTGGCCACGCTGGAGGCCGTCGCCGACCGGGTGGCCGACTGGAACGCGACCCTCGACAAGAAGTACCCCAAGGGTTAGACGCCTCGCGGACAGCGGTCCTCACGGCACCCCCGGAGTCACACCGGGGGTGCCGTCGTCGTATTGGGGGGGAACCGGAGCGATGGTGTCGATGTTGCAGTGGTCACCGTCCTGCGGGACGGGCGATGCAACTGAAAACGCCTATCATACGAGGAGCCGCCCCCATGCCGGGAGGACCGATCATGTTCAAGATTCTCATCGCCGGGACGCTCGTGCTGGGCTCCCTGGTGTTGTTGGCCGATCTGGCCCCCTCGCGCGCACGGTTGCGCGAGGCCGTAGCCGCCTGGCTGCCCGCCGCGGCGGTGGCCGGCGAGACGGCCCCGACCACGTCCAAGGAGCAGAAGAAGGTGCGCAAGACCGATGCCCAGTGGAAGGCCTTCCTGACCCCCGACCAATACCAGGTGATGCGCTGCAGCGCCACGGAGCGACCCTTCACCGGCAAGTACTGGAACCACAAGGGCAAGGGCATCTACACCTGTGCCGGCTGTGGGGCCGACCTGTTCGATTCGGACACCAAGTACGATTCGGGCAGCGGCTGGCCCAGCTACTTCGCCCCCGTGGACAAGAAGGCCGTGGGCGAGGTGAAGGACATCTCCCTGGGCACCATTCGCACGGAGATCATCTGCAACAAATGCGAGGCCCACCTGGGCCACATCTTCCCCGACGGGCCGGCCCCCACGGGTTCGCGGTACTGCGTGAATTCGGCGTCGTTGCTGTTCATCAGCGACGAGGAACTGGCGGCGGGGGAGGCAGTCGAGAAGGTCGGAGATCCGGAGAAGGAGTGACGGCTTGGACGAACCCGTCGCCGATCCCGCGCGCCCGTTGACCCACACCCTCATCACCGGGGCCTCGGCCGGGCTGGGTGTCGAACTGGCCCGGCTGTTCGCCGCGGACGGCCATCCCCTCGTGCTCGTGGCCCGCAATGGCGATCGTCTGGCCGCCCTGGCCGACGTCCTGCGACGGGACTACGAAGTCGACGTACGCTGCCTCATCGCCGACCTGGCCGATCCCGACAGCGTGCCCGCCCTCGTGGCCACCCTCCAGGACGAGGGACTCGGCATCCGTCACCTGGTGAACAACGCCGGAGTCGGGGCCTACGGGCCTTTCGACGAGCGGGACTGGGCGACCTACCGACGTCTCCTGGACCTCAACATCAACGCCCTCACGGGGCTCACCCACCTCCTGCTGCCGCCCCTCGTCGCCGGGGCGCCCGATGCCTTCCGCGGCGTCATGAACGTGGCGTCGACGGCCGCCTTCCAGCCCGGGCCGCTCATGGCGGTGTACTTCGCCTCCAAGGCCTACGTCCTGTCGTTCAGCGAGGCGCTCCACGAAGAACTGCGCGGCACCGGCGTGACGGTGACAGCCTTCTGCCCGGGGCCCACCAGCACGGAGTTCTTCGCGACGGGGGACATGATCCCGGTGGGGGCGGTCGGGTCGGACGGCGAGGTGTCCGAGGCGGCCCTGGCCGAGCAGCGACGCCGGGACGCCAAGCGCATGGACCCGGGCGTTGCCGCGAGGGTGGGGTACGAGGGTTACCGGGCGGGGAAGGCCGTGGTCATTCCGGGGTGGCGGAACCGCATGCTCGTCGGGGTCCCGCGCTTCCTGCCGCGGGGCATCGTGCGGCGGGTGGTGCATGGGATGATGAAGAAACCTGTCTAGCAGGCTGACAGTCTGCTAGGCCTCGCCGGCGGCCGCCGTCTCCTCATGCCAGCCCAGCACCAACTCGGCCCGCACCAGCGGGTCGAGCTCGACGTAGGCCTGGGCCTGACGGTCCGCGCCCACGGGGAGGGCGTGGACGAGCAGGTCGGCGAGCCGTCCGATGTCGACGTTGGTGGGGATCTCGTCGTTGCTCTCGGTGCGTTGGCCCAGGGCCGCGATGATCCTCGGCCTGATGGCGGTGGCCGCCAGGTCGCTGCTCCGGTCGTCGGTGACCACGGCCGCGTCGACGAGTCGGTAGAGACGATCGCTCGGCACCTCGGTGAGCTTCACCCGCATGAGCGCGGCCACGAGCAGGAGGTAGCGCCCGTCGTCGAGCTTCTCATGCTTGACGATCTCGGCCAGGGTGCCCACGGGCAGGGTGACGGGGCCCCGCTCGTTGCTGGGGCCGTCGGGGCGGAAGGCCGTGAGCACGAGGCGCCCCGGGCCGTCCATGAGGTCCTCCATCATCTGGCGATAGCGCGTCTCGAAGATGTTCAATGGCGCCACCACTCCCGGGAACAGGAAGTAGTCCGGCAGCGGGAACAGGGGCAGCGCGTTCAGGGTCCGGGGGCGTACAGTCATGGTGCGAGTCGCTCTCCAGGGGTGTGGGGGGTCGGCTACGTCACCATGGTACGTAGGTTCGGCGGAGGGGACCACCCCGCGCGGAGGTCAGCCGGGAATCCAGGTGGCCGGATCGAGAGCCAGGTACTCGGCCAGCAGGCCCTGAACGGCGGGGTACTCCTTCGCGAGATCCCGGGGGAACTCGAAGAAGAGCTCGATGGCCGTGGCGAAGAACTCGGCCGGATTCTCCGCCGCGTTCTCGTCGAAGAGCACCTCGCGTCGGCGTCGGCACAGCGTCCGGTGGCGCTCGTAGGCCGCGCCGAAGGCCTCCGTCCAGCGGGCCGCCATCTCGCCGTCGGGCAGGAGGGGCGTGCCGCCGGCCTCGCCGGTCTGCTCGTCGAGCTGGTGGGCGAACTCGTGCAGGACGACGTTGTAGCCGTCGCGCCGGCGGGATTCGTCGGTGACATCCTGCCAGCTCAGGATCACCACGCCCCGCTGCCAGGATTCCCCCGCCAGTTCGTCCTCGCCCCCGTGAACGAAACCGTCCTCGTCGTGCACCTCGTGGTCGACGACGAAGGCCTCCGGGTAGACGAGCACCGTGTCCAGATCGGGGAAGTGGTCGGCGTCCGGACGCAATTGCAGCAGGGCGGCCTGGCCGGCGATGGCCAGGCGCATGGTGTCGGTGAGTTCGAGACCGCCCGCCCCTTCCCAGTGCTTCTCCGCCAGCAGCACCTGCACCGCGCCCTCGTGGGCCGGGACCAGGGCCCGGGGCAGGGTGGCCGTGATGGACGCCGCGTCGTGCATGAGGGCGCGGGTGTCGGGGTCGAGGGGCGTGGCGAGCAGCTTGTGGCGCCGGCGTCGACTTCCGAACAGGAACATGGGCACCACCTTGTGGTTGGGGACGAGGGGCGTGCCCATGGTACCGCCGTTGGCGTCCCGCGGGTAAAGCTTTTCCCGGGGCCGGTGCGCTCCTATACTCTGAATAGAACCCAACCTCGAAGGAGTGGCCCCGTGAAGAACGTGACGGCGATCATCCTCGGCGGGGGGCGCGGCAAGCGTCTCTACCCCATGACCCTCGAGCGTTCCAAGCCGGCGGTGGCCTTCGCGGGCAAGTACCGGCTCATCGACATCCCCATCAGCAACTGCATCAACTCGGGGGTGAAGCGCATCTTCGTGCTCACCCAGTTCCTGTCGGCGAGCCTGCACCGTCACATCATGCAGACCTACGCCTTCGACGTCTTCACCGAGGGTTTCGTCGATATCCTGGCCGCGGAACAGACGCCCCAGGGGGACGCCTGGTTCCAGGGCACGGCCGACGCGGTGCGGGCCACCCTGAACCACACCCTGTACTACGATTCCAGCGAGGTCGTCGTGCTCTCGGGCGACCACCTGTACCGCATGGACTACGCCCAGATGGTCGCGCGTCATCGCGAGGCCGGGGCCGACATCACCATCGGCGTCTACCCGGTGCCGCGGCACGAAGCGCCCCGCCTGGGGCTGTTGCGGGCGGACGACGAGGGCCTCGTCACCGAGTTCGTGGAGAAACCCCAGGACCCCGCGGTGATCGATCGTTTCTGCGCGCCGGACGACATCTTCGGCGACCAGGAACTGGCGCCGGACAGCTACCTCGCCTCCATGGGCATCTACGTCTTCAAGCCGTCGGTGCTGCGGGACCTGCTGGCGGACACGAGCCGCACCGACTTCGGCAAGGAGGTCATCCCCGGCGCCATCGGTGAGCACCGGGTCGTGGCCCATCCCTTCACCGGCTACTGGCGGGATATCGGGACCATCGACGCCTTCTTCGACGCCAACCTCGAGCTCGTCAGCAGCGACCCGCCCTTCAACCTCCACCAGGGGGACTGGCCCTTCTACACGCGCACGCGGTCGCTGCCGCCGGGGCGCATCGTCGGCTCGGAGATCAACGACGCCCTCGTGGTAGAGGGGTCGAGCGTGACCGGGGCGACCATCGAGAATTCCATCGTGGGCATCCGGGCACGGGTGGGCGAGGGGTCGTACCTGAAGGACGTGATCCTCATGGGGGCGGACTTCTACGAGGGCGAGCACCGTCTGGGCGACGCGGCCCACAACGCCGGCGACGCGCCGCCCATGGGCATCGGCCGGAACTGCCGCATCGAGCGCTGCATCATCGACAAGAACGCGCGCATCGGCGACGGCGTGGTCATCAAGCCCCATCCCGACGTGGCCGAGCACGAGGGTCCCTACGCCTGGGTGCGTGACGGCATCACCATCGTCCCCAAGGGCATGGTCATCCCGTCGGGTACGGAGATCTAGCCGCCGTGCGCCCGCTCATCCTCACATGGGTCCTGTTGGCCGTTACGGCGCCGGCGTTCGCCCAGGACGCAGGCGTGGGTTGCGAAACCCTCACCGCCGATGCCCTGCGCAACCTGCCCCAACTCTTCTACGAAGGCCGCCCCGACTCGCTGCTCGACACGCTGGACCAGTGGGAATGGGCCTGCGGGCGCCGCGAGGCCATCACGCGCACGCGCATCCTGGGGGCCGTCTGGGACGGTGGCTTCACGGAAGACCTGTACGGCCGGGAGATCATGGACGACCTGATCGAACGCGGCAGCGTTTTCGCCGACAGCACCAGGCAGCCCGACGCCAGGGGAACCTACGACCTGTTCACCGTCGACCTGGCCGACCAGCTCCTGCCCCACCAACAGCCCGTCAGCCTGGAAGCGTTCTTCTGCCTCTTCTACTCGGGACGCACGGCCGCCGCCTGGTCTCTCCTGGAGGACGCCGAGTTGCAGGACTCGGGTCTGCGCTACTACCGCGAGCGCGAGTTGCGCCTCCTGGAGGACCCTGTCCTGGCCGCGCGCCTGGCCGTGACCGGCGGCTGGTGGGCCCCCACCGGCGACCTGGGTTTCGTGGGCGACCGCCCGTCCATCGGTGTGATGGCCGAGGTGTCGGACAACATATGGTTCGCTCGCCTGGTGATCGAGTGGCGGGTCGGGCGCGCGGACACGCGCTACTGGGTGCGGCGTGACGGTCTCAACTACCTGACGGACCGCTGGGACGCCGTGCTGCTGGGCACCGAACTGGGCCGGCGCCTGGTGGGTGGTGACCGCTGGTGGCTCGAGGGCTTCATCGGTATCGGCGTCGAACGGATAAAGCCCCTCGGCAGCGCGCAGGAGTGGTTGAGCGGCACCCATGGTTCTCTCGGGTGCGGGGTGCGCTACGATCTGGACGAGGACCGACGCTGGTTCGCCGGTCTGGACCTGCGCAGCGAGTTCATCGGGGACCGCAACGCCGACGCCGTGAACCTCAGTGGGGAAGCGTGGAGCGTGCGGGTCGTCTTCGGTCGCAACCACCCAACGCGGGATCATGATCGCCGGGATCGTCTCACCAACTAGTGCCCCTTCACGGCATTTTTGAAGGCGTCCGCCACAGGGTCATCGAGGCCGCGTGCCCCCGGGTATGTCGTCCCCATGTCAGATATCAGAGCGATTATCTCGGATATAGCGTATCCTTTTGTTTGTGCCTCTGAAATTGTGTCCGGTCGAAACGAGGCTGGAGTTGAGTATTTAATCATCAAGCCGCCAGGGTCAGAGGTCAAAAATCGGACCTAGGGGATGGGGAGACACAATTTCAGAGGCACAACCCATCGACCACCGTACCGGAGGCCCCGCCTTGTCGAGTCCGATTCGCGGTATTCTCGCCGGCATGCCGTGGCCGTCCGGCCTGCCCTTCGCCCTCGTCGTCCTGGCCTGGGCTAGCGCTCCCGTCGACGCCGTCGCCACCCCCCGCTACACCGCGGTCTACGGTCAGGACTGCACCCTGTGCCACGTCAACCCCACCGGCGGCGGCCTGCGGTCCCCCTACGCGAGCCGCTTCATCGTGCCCGAGGAGTTGGCGACCCGTGGCTGGACCGAGGCTGAGGAGGCGTCCGTCTCCCCCGAACTCGCCCCCAACGTGCTTGTCGGGCTCGACCTGCGCTCCCTGATCTACCAGGTCGAGGGCGGCGACGGTTCCACCTTGTCCATGCAGGGCGACGTCTACCTCAGCGCGCGTCTCGGCGGGGGTTTCCTGGCCTACGCCGAGCAGGGGCAGAATGGCGGCGGCGAGGTCTTCGGCGCCATCCAGGGCCTGCCCCTGGACGGGTACCTCAAGGCGGGGCGATTCCTGCCGGACTACGGCTGGCGCTTCGCCGACCACCAGATGTTCAACCGCCGCTACCTGCGCGACGACGACGGCACGGACATCGCCGCTTCTTTCCATGCGTCGGGGGTCGAGGTCGGCGTGTCGCCCGGTTCCTTCTCCCTGTCGGCTTCGGTCCAGGGCGAGACCGAGCGTCACGGTGACGCCTACGCCGCGCGCGTGTTCTGGCACCGACCCCTCGGCCCCGTGAACGCGGGGGTGGGCGGCTCGCTGCTGCGCCGTGACGGGTTCGACGGCAGTTGGCGCGCCGTGGGCGGCATCTGGTACCTGAATTGGGGCCCGGCGACCTGGCTGGGCCAGATCGACGAGACCCGTCGCGGTGGTCGTCTGGGCAACCTCGTGTCCCAGGAGTGGACCCTGACCCTGGGCCGCGGGCTCGATTTGAGGGGTATCTACGGCTTCCAGGATCCCGACCGGGCGCGCCCCAACGGCCTGCGCCGGAAGTACGGGGCCGGGGTCGTGTGGATGCCCCGGCCCTACTTCAATCTCGTGGCCATGGGCCACCGCTGGAAGATCGATCCCGGCGAACTCGTGGAGGCCGGGAGCCGTGTCCAGGCGGAACTCGTCCTGCACTTCTTCTATTGAGGAGGACCGGCGTCATGGGGAACAGAAAAACAGCCGCACTGGTGCTGGCTCTCATTCTCCTGCCGACCGTTGCCCACGGGGCGCGTTGGACGGCGGTCCCTGCATCGTCCGAGGTCGTCTTCACCTCCCACGCGCCGCTGGAGACCTTCAAGGGACGCACCCACGGGGTCACCGGGTGGGTGGATTTCGATCCCGACAATCTGATGGGGCCGCTGGCATGGGAGATCAGCGTCGACCTGGCCAGCCTCGACACCGGCAAGAAGAAACGCAACCGGCACATGCGGGAGAACCACCTGGAAACCGATCGTTTCCCGGCGGCGGTCTTCCGGGGCACCGAGGTGGTGTCGTGCTCGTTCGGGGTCCTGGCCCCCGGTGCCGGGGCGCGGGTGCGCGTGCGTGGGGTCTTCGATCTTCACGGCGTGGTCAGGCCGTTGGAGTGCGACGTGGCGTTGTCGCGAGACGGCGCGGGCAACGTGACCATCGATGTCGGGTTCCCCGTCCTGCTCAGCGACCACGCCATCAAGCGGCCGAAGTTCCTGGTCATGAAACTGGCGGATGAGCAGCAGGTGGCGGTCCGGTTGGTTCTGCGCCGGGAGACCGCGCCGTGAGGATCAGGCACAGCGGCATCACGGTTATCCTGGCGGCGGTCATCGCTGTCGCCGCCGGTTGCAGCGATCATGGCACGGACCCGGCCGCACCGGACCGCAACACCCCGACCGTGATTTCCTACGCCGCGGACATCCAGCCCATCTGGACCGCCAACTGCATCGTCTGCCACGGGGTCGGCGGCAACGGGGGGCTGGACCTGCGGTCGCCGGACAGCCACGGCCGCCTCGTGGGTATCGCGGCGACGGGCTACGTCGGTGTGCGCATCGCCGCCGACGAACCCGACCAATCCGTCCTCTACCGAAAGTTGACAGGAGCCGGCGGCGTCGGCGGGTTCATGCCGCCGACCGGCATGCTCGGGCCCACGGAGATCGAGACCGTGCGCCGCTGGATCGTCGAAGGAGCGCTCGACAACTGACCGCCACACCCGCCACGGGGTGGGGCAACGGAGGGAACACTCGCCATGACGCCGAAGAGACTGAGCATTGTCCTGATATGGGCCCTCGCCCTGCCGGTCACGACCGCCCTGGCCTTCTCGGAAGGACCGCCGGACGGCCGCACCAACGCCCCCGGTGAGGGCAACTGCACCGCCTGCCACACCTCGTTCCCCGTCGATTCGGGGGCGGGCATGATCTCCGTGAGTGGCCTGACCGACGTCTGGTCACCGGAGACCGACTACGACCTGGTGGTGACGGTCGCCGACCCGAGCGCGTCCCGCTGGGGCTTCGAGTTCACCATCCTCGACGGCAACGGCGACAGCGCCGGCACCCTGACGTCCCTCGACGGCAACACCCAGCTTTCGACCACCGGCACCCGCACCTACGCCAAGCACACCAGCGCGGGCACCCAGTTCGGCACGCCGGTCTCGGGCAGCTGGACCGTGCGGTGGACCTCACCGGCCGCGGGCATCGGCGACATCACGTTCTACGCGGCGGGCAACGGGGCCAACAGCGACTTTTCGCCCTCGGGCGACAACCTCTACACGACGAACGCCCTCTGGACCGAGGGCGGTCTGTCGGACGCCGGGCCGCCCATGGTGGCCGCGGTGCGCCTCGACCCCAACTACCCCAACCCCTTCAACCCGCGCACGACCATCGCCTATGAACTCGAGCGGGGGGCCGACGTGCGCCTCGCGGTCTACGGTCTGGACGGCTCTCTCGTGCGGGTGCTCGAGAGCGGGTTCCGCGCGGCGGGGCCTCACGACGTGGTCTGGAACGGCCTGGACGACGGCGGTCGGTCGGTGTCCTCGGGGGTGTACCTGTATCGTCTGCGGACGGGCACCGAGACTCACCTGCGTCGCATGAGTCTGGTGCGTTGATCTGAACATTTCGCGGCCAACCGGTGTATGATGGCCGATGCCACTGGCCACTGCCCTGGAGGTTCGTCCGTGAATACCCAAGATCGTCTGCCCATCTATGAGGAGATCCTGCTCCTGGCCCTCGACGACGACAAGGGCACCACCGGGATGGGCGCCATGTTCGCCAATGCCATGGGCGGGGCCATCCTGGCCGAGCTGGCCATGCTGGGGGCGTTGAAGGTGGGCAAGGACAAGAAGGCGCCGGTGACCGCCGTGGCGAAGGCCCCGGTGACGGACCCGCTCCTGGCGGAGTGCCTCGCGTTGGTCGCGGCCGAGAAGAAGCCCAAGAAGGCCGTCCACTGGGTGACGAAGTTCGCCGGCCTGAAGGACCTGAAGCACCGCACCGCCCGGCAACTCGTGGGCAAGGGCGTGCTGGACGAGACCACGGACAAGGTGCTCGGCATCTTCCCGCGCACGATCTACCCGGAATCCGATGCCGGTCCCGAACGGGAGCTGAGGGACCGTTTGAAGAAGGCGGTCTTCACGTCGACCAGCCAGGTCGAGGCCCGGACCATCGTGGTCGTGGCCCTGGCCCAGGCCGCCGGCATGC
>JAUUZX010000303.1 GCA_030592025.1 bacterium
AGATGGGGGATCCCGTTGTAGACGTTCATCTCGAGCATCTTGGGATCGATGAGCACGAGCCGCAGGCGCGATGGGTCGTTCCTCAGCAGCAGGTTGCAGATGATGGCGTTCAGGCAGACGGACTTGCCGCTGCCCGTCGAGCCGGCCACCAGAAGGTGGGGCAACGACGCGATGTCAACGGACACGCTGCGGCCGACGACATCCTTGCCCAGCACGACCTTCAAGGGCCCGCCATCGGTGTCCCGGGTCGCCTCGAGGACCTCCCGCAGGCGCACCATGCGGGCCTCGGGATTGGGGATCTCGATGCCGACCGCGGCCTTGCCCGGGATCGGCGCCTCCATGC
Source organism: bacterium (assembly GCA_030592025.1). The sequence goes on from JAUUZX010000303.1 coordinate 344, forward strand.
GGATCGAGCGGGCCCGCATGGCCAGGGCCATGTCGTCCGCCCGCTGCACGATCTGGTTCACGCGGACTCCCGAACCGGGCTGGTACTCGAAGGTGGTGACCACCGGCCCGGGCCGCACGTCCTTGACCTCGCCCTCGACACCGAAGGAACGCAGGGTGTCCTCGAGAAGATCCGCGGCGGCGTCCAGTTCGACCGTGGATACCGGGCTGCCCTCGGGGCCCGCCGGTGTGAGCAGATTCAGGGGCGGCAGCTTCATGGGCCCGCTGGTCTTCTTCTTCCGCTTGGGGCGCGGAGCCGGCAAACGGCCGTCGAGCTCCCCTTCCGCGGCCCCCGGCAGGAGCACCTCAGCGATGGGCGGCGGCTCTGGCAGGTCTTCCTGGTGGATGGCCCGTTCGCGCGCGGCAGCTGCGGCGCTGATCGGTTCCTCCTCCCGAAGGCGCGGCGCCTCCGGTTCGTTCTCGGGGGCGGGCTCCCGTTGGAGTCGGTCCGCCAGTTGTTTCCCGAGGCTCGACAAACCACGGACCGGCGCCATGACCACCGTGGACAGCAGGCCTGCGGCAGCCCCCAACCCCCGCCCCAATCCCTGGAAGAACGCGCCCACCGGCTTCAACCAGGGCATGAAGATGACGACCAGCGCGACGATCACGAAGACGCTCAGGAATATCCGTCCGCCGGCGAGGCCGAAGAGCGCGTGGAAACCGCGGGCGAGGTAGAAGCCGATGACGCCGCCCAGGCGGGCGCCGGTCTCGAAGGAAAAGGGGCCGCCAGGCTGGGCGATCCACGCCGTGGAAACAAGCCAGATGGGCACGGCCCTGAGGGCCCAGCGCCTGACCGGTCCCTGGCGTCCCGTGAGGTCGCCCAGACCGAGGGCGACGAGGGCCGCCGGGAACACCCAGCACCAGATGCCACCGAAGAGAAAGTTTAAAACCATGCTCGCGCCGCTCCCGACGGGTCCGCCGAGATTGCCGGGTACGGTCCATGCGACCGCCGCATCCCCTTCAAGAATGCGCCACCAGGGCCCCGTGCCGCCGGTGAGCGCCAGCCCGAGATAGATACCCACGGCGACGGCCAGGAGACCGCCGAACCAGGCGGCCTCGTACCAGGCCGACCCGGGCGAGCTGCGCTTAGCCTTCTTCCGAGTTCGCCCTGACACGCAACCCCTCCTGCAGGTGGGATGATTCCTCTTCCAGGAAGCGTGTCGTGGCCTCTCCCGCCAGGAAGACCGGATTGTCCAGGACCTCCAGGTGGAACGGGGTGCTCGTGGGCAGGCCTTCGAAGATGCATTCGGCCAAGGCCCGTCGCATCCTTACGACTGCCTCCATGCGATCCTTGCCGTGGACGATGATCTTGGCCAGGAGTGAATCGTAGTGGGGCGGCACCAGGTAGTCCGAGTACACGTGGGTGTCGACCCGCACCCCCGGCCCTCCCGGGGCGTGGTAGTAGAAGATGCGGCCCGGGCACGGCATGAAGTCCCGTTCCGGGTTTTCCGCGTTGATGCGGCACTCGATGGCGTGGCCGGTGACCTTGACGTCGTCCTGCGTGAAGTCGAACTCCTCGCCGGCCGCCACGCGGATCATCCATTTCATGAGATCCACGCCCGTGACCATCTCGGTCACCGGGTGCTCGACCTGGATGCGGGTGTTCATCTCCATGAAGTAGAAAGAGCCGTCCTCGTCCAGGAGAAACTCCACCGTGCCCGCACTGTGGTAGCCCACGGCCCGCGCCAGACGCACCGCAGCCTCACCCATGCGGGCCCGCAACTCGGGGCTCACAGCCGGGGACGGGGCCTCCTCGATCAACTTCTGGTGACGGCGCTGGACGGAACAGTCCCTCTCCCCGAAGTGCAGGATCGTGCCCTTCCGGTCCCCCATGAGCTGGACCTCCACATGGCGCGGGTTGACGAGGTACTTCTCGATGTACACCTCGTCACTGGCGAAGGCCGCCCCCGCTTCGGTGCGGGCCGCCACGTAATTGCGCCGCAACTCCTCCGGATCCCAGGCCACCCGCATGCCCTTGCCGCCGCCACCGGCGGTGGCCTTGACGATGACCGGGTAGCCGAATTCCTCCGCCGCCAGTACCGCCTCCTCCACATCGTCCACCAGGCCGGTGCCCGGCACCACCGCGACACCGGCCTCGGTCGCCATGCTGCGGGCCGTGGCCTTGTCGCCCATGGTCCGGATGACTTCGGCCGGGGGGCCGATCCACACGAAGTCGTTCTCGGCGCAGATCTCCGCGAACTCCGCGTTCTCGGCGAGGAAGCCGTAGCCGGGATGGATCGCCTCGGCCCCGGTGATCTCGGCGGCCGCGATGATGTTGGGGATGCGCAGGTAGCTGTCGGCGCTGCTGGCCTTGCCCACGCACACCGACTCGTCGGCGTACTTCACGTGCAGCGAATCCACATCGGCACTCGAATGGATCGCCACGCTTTCGATGCCCAATTCCCTGCACGCCCGCATGATGCGCAGCGCTATCTCACCTCGATTGGCCACGAGGACTGTCTTGAACATGCCATCCGTCCTGGAAAAAAGGCGCACGAAAGCGCCGTGGGCGGCACCGTCCCGCGGGGACGGCGCTCCAAAATCCGCAAGCCCACATTTTGGGAGGCGCGCCGGGCGATGGCAAGGGAAAACGGCCCCCGTTTCCGGGGGCCGTCGGGCTGGAACCGCAGGAACGCGGTCAGATTCGGCTGATTTCCGGCTTGGCTTCGACGGGGTTCTCCTCGAAGGCGTTCCACGTCGCGTCGCTGCTGGCCTGGATGCCCCGTATGCGCAGCTCGAACTCATGGGGGTTGCTGCTGGCCTTCATGGCCGCCTCGAGGGTGATCTTGCCCTCCTTGTACATCTGCATGAGGGATTGGTCGAATGTCTGCATCTGGTGCTGGACGAAGCCCTCCTGGATCGCCTGACGGATGGACGCCGTCTTTTCCGGGTCCCTGATGTACTCCTTCACGGTGCCTGTGTTGATGAGCACCTCGCAGGCAGGGAATCGCTGCAGCCCGTCGGCATCGGCAATGAGCCGCTGGGAAATGACCGCCCGCAGGGTTGAGGCCACCAGGTAGCGGATCTCCTGCTGCTGGTGGGGCGGGAAGAAGGAGATGATGCGGCTGATGGTCTGAGTCGCGTCGGTCGTGTGCAGGGTGCTGAGCACGAGGTGGCCCGTGTCGGCGGCCGTCAGGGCGATCTTCATGGACTCCGCGTCACGAATTTCCCCGATGAGGATCACGTCGGGATCCTGCCTCAGGATATGCTTCAACGCACACGCATAACTCTCTGTGTCGCCACCGACTTCACGCTGACTGATGATGCTCTTGCGATCCTTGTGAAGGAACTCGATGGGGTCCTCGATCGTGATCACGTGGCGCGCCGTCGTCCCGTTGATGATGTCGACGATGGAGGCCAGGCTCGTGCTCTTGCCCGAGCCCACGGTCCCGGTGACAAGGATCAACCCCCGGGTCGATTTG
>JAUUZX010000409.1 GCA_030592025.1 bacterium
CCGTAGAGGCCGTGGCGCTTGGCCTCGAAGTGGATCATCACGAACACGGACAGGAAGTACATGACGGCGGGGAAGATGGCCATCTTCATGATGTCGACGTAGGGGATCTCCGTCATCTCGGCCATGAGGAAACCGCCCGCGCCCATGATGGGGGGCATGAACATGCCGCCGATGGAGGCCGCCGGTTCGATGGCTCCGGCCACGTGGGGACGGAAGCCCGCCCGCTTCATCATGGGGATGGTGAAGGCGCCGGTGGACACGGTGTTGGCGATGGCCGAGCCCGACACCGAACCGAAGAAGCCCGAGGCGATGACCGCCACCTTGGCCGGGCCGCCCACGCTCTTGCCGGCGATGGCCAGGGGCAGGTCGATGAAGAACCTGCTGGCACCGGAAGCCTTCAGGAAGGCGCCGAAGAAGATGAACAGGATCACGTAGGTCACCAGCACGTCGGCCATGATGCCGAAGACGCCGTCCTGGCTGTAGTAGAGGAAATTCAGGGCCCGGGCGACGCGGAAACCGTCGTGGGCGAAGGCGCTGATCCCCGGGATGACCTCGAGCAGGTTGCCCCACAACAGGTAGGCCAGGAAGCCCAGGCCGGCCAGGGTCATGCTCATACCCAGCACCCGCCGCGCCGCTTCCAGCGAGACCAGGATGCCGACCGCCGCCACGAAGGTGTCCATCCGCGTTTCCGAGCCCATGCGGTAGTTCAGGTTCTCGTACTCGAGGATCCAGTAGCCCACCACACTGATGGCAATGAGGGCCATGATCATGTCCGATATGGAGGGGCGGTCCACGCGCGACCGGGAGGTCATGGGATAGGCCAGGAAGACCATGACGAAGGTCACCAGCACGTAGATGCCCTTGTGGTACTGGGTCGAGACGGGCTGGACACCCGAGTTGTACATGTAGAAGAGCACCATGAAGATGCCCAGTCCGGCGGTCACCAGGTACCAGAGCCGGCCGAGTCGTCGGCCCGACCTGGCGTCCTTTTCCATCAATTCGTCGAGTTTTTCCTGGTCGGCATCGGCGGGGATCTCCCCGTCGGTGTCCGGGACGTTGGTGGGTTCCGGGCGGTCAGGATCGGTCATGGTGCGCGCTCCAGGGACTGGCGCCGGCGAAAAAGGACGCGGGGAGGCCCGACCTCCCCGCGCTCACAGGCTCGCAGGCGGCTACTTGAGATCGTCGGGCACGGTCTTGCCCATTTCCTCCCAGAATTTCACGGCGCCCGGATGGAGCGGAATCGACGCGCCGTCGAACGCATTGTCCAGGGTCATGGTCCTGAAGGTCTTCTTGGCCTGGACCATGGCTTCCATGCCCGCCTCGCTCCACAGGGTCTTCATCACGTTGTAGACCACGTCGGCGGGGACGTCGGCGTTGGCGCAGAGGAAGGTGGCGTCCTGGAAGGACGAGCAGGCCGGCATGCCTTCGGCGTAGGTGCCCGCGGGGATCTCCACGGGGAGGTAGGCGTAGGCGTCGTAGAAGCCCGAGGACTCGGCGTCCACGCCCACGTCGATCAGGGCGATATCCACCTGCACCGCGGCCTCGATGATGGAGCGGTTGGGGTAGCCCACCAGGACCCAGAACGCATCGATCTTGCCGTCCTTGAAGGCGCTGGCCGCAGCCGAATAGCCCAGGAACTGGGGCTTGAACTCGTCCCAGACGCCGATATGGCGGAAGAAGCGCTCGGCGCTGGCGGCGGCGCCGCTGCCGGCGTTGCCCACGGCGACGCGCTTGCCCTTGAGGTCCGTGGCGGTCTTGAAGCCGCTGTCCGCACGGACCACCAGCTGGGCGGGGGCGCCGTACAGGAAGCCCAGGGCCCGGGTGCCGTCGTACTTCTTATCGTCCTTGGGCAGCAGACCGGCCCGGCCGAGGGCACTGTCCACGGCGTAGCACAGGCCGAAGTTGCTCTCGCCCGAGCTGACGCGCTTGACGTTCTCCACCGATCCGCCCGATCCCACTGCGGAGATCTTGATGTTCTCCATGTTCTTGGGCACGTAGATGGCCATGGCGTTGGCGAAGGTATTGAACGTGCCGCCGGTCGGACCACCGCCCACCTTGGCCCTGAATTCCTTGGCGATGGCGGATCCGGCCGGAGCCAGGAGCAGGGCGGTCAGGCCGAGGGCCAGCAGGCTCCAGGTCAGGATTCTCTTCATCGGGGGGTCCTCCTCGTAGGCAGGGGCTGACGAGTGGCGATAGAGGAGCACCTTATCCGGATTATTATCGCAATGTCAATAGTCGATTGATTGCAAACCATTGCAAAGGAATATGTTGACTTGCAAAATCAAGGTGTTTCGGCCTTTTGGACGGGTTCCGGTTGCGTTCGCTGGAGGAATCCTGCATAACGGGGGGGGACGGTGGATGAGGCATATAGGCGACCGGAGGAATCGACATTGGGCGTGGAAATCGAACGAAAATTCCTCGTGAATGGCGATGCCTGGCGGGTTGACGCCACCACTAGCAGCGAATTGCGGCAGGGCTACCTGGCGACCGAACCGTCCTGTACGGTACGGGTGCGGCTGGCGGACGAGCGGGCCTTCCTGACCATCAAGGGCATCCGGCAGGGCGTGACCCGCCCCGAATTCGAGTACGCCGTCCCGGCGGACGACGCCGCGGACCTGTTGGACTTGTGTTTCGGGAAAATCGTGGCCAAGACCCGCTGGCGAGTGCCGGTCGGCGACCACCTGTGGGAAGTGGATGAATTCCACGGGGCCAACGCGCCCCTGGTGCTGGCGGAGATCGAACTGGCCGCCGAGGATGAGGAATTCGTGCGTCCGGACTGGCTGGGGGCCGAGGTCTCCACCGACGACCGCTACAGCAACTCCTACCTGAGCTGCCACCCCTGGGGCGAATGGCCCGAGGCGCAGCGGTGAACGTCGAGCGCACCATCCTGCACGTGGACATGGATGCGTTCTACGCGGCGGTGGAGGTCCTGGACGATCCCAGCCTGGCCGGCCGGCCGGTGATGGTGGGCGGCACGCCCGAGGGACGCGGTGTGGTGGCGGCGGCCAGTTACGAGGCGCGACGATATGGCGTGCACAGCGCCATGAGCGCG
>JAUUZX010000357.1 GCA_030592025.1 bacterium
CCCGCCCGGGCGGCCCGCCGACCGTTGTAGCTCGACTCGATCTGTACGAAGTCCACGAAGTGCGTGTCCTCCTGGAGGAGCACCCCGGCGCCCCGGCCGTTGGTCAGGTGGATGGGGCCGATGATGGTCAGGTGTTTGGCGCCGTCGAAGTTCCAGGTGGGCGTGGAGCCGCCGTTGATGTCTCCGTCGGGCAGGCCCGCCGCGTCGATGATCACCGACTCGCCGGGATAGGTCGAAAGCACGATGGGCGCCTCGGCGGTGGCTTCCACCCGAAAGCGCGTCTCGGCGTCGGGGTGGTAGGTGCCGCCCCGCAGGTAGATGAGAAATCCGGGCAGGGCCTGGTCCAGCGCTGCCTGTACGGAGGCCAGGGGCTCGGCCTCGGTGCCGGGGTTCGTGTCGTCCCCGTCGGGCGCCACGTACAAATCCGCCGTCCCGGGGGCGCAGTCCGGATCCGGACCGTCACAGACTCCTGCGTCTATCAGTGGCTGGTCGCACACGCCGTCGTCGTAGTAGCCCTGGGCTTCACAGACGTCGCAGCCCGGGGCAAGGCTGGCGGAGGCGCATGCGGCGTCGTGCAGCTCACTGCCGGCGCCGGCGCTCAGAAGATCGAATTTCGTGACGTCGCCAAACGACGGGAAGTCGGGGCTGTCGTCTCCGCCAGAACAGCCCAGGGCCATCAGGCCAAGCAGTAGGGCCGGGAACCAGGGTTTCATGACCGCAGGTCGCAGCGTCGTCGACGACGTTGCAGAAGGAAGAAACCGACCAGGAGCAGGAGCACGAGGCCGCCCGAACCCGTGGAGTCCGAGTTACGGCAGCCGCATCCGGCGTCGTCGCCGGTGGGGTCGCCCGTACCGCCGTCGGTGTCGACCGTGCCGCCATCCGGGTTGGGGTTGACGCTGGAGTCCGGGTCGGGATCTACGCCGCCGTCGGTGGGGGGATCCACGCTGGCGTCGGCGTTCACACAGTTGGTGGTGCAGTGTTCGAAGGCGCCGATGTCGAGGGCGCCTTCCACCGGGCGAGGCTCGATCGCGCGGTGCACCGCGTACTGGCTGAGGAGCTCGTGGTCGGGCAGGGCGTCGGCGTGGAGTCCGGCGGCCCCGTCGATGCAGAGTGAGCCCACAGCCAGATGGAAGTCCTGGCCGGCGGCGTCCTCGAAGCCGGGATCCAATCCTTCGATGGAGGTCTGGTCGTCGTTGAGGACGCCGTCGAAGGTGCCGTGGACGTCGACCCAGCCCTGGGTCAGCCAGTTGTGCGACAGGTCCAGCACGCCGTTCGCCGAGAGCAGGGCCAGGTAGCCGTCCCCCTCGGTGACATAGACGATGTTGTTGCGCACATCGGCGTGCTCGTCGATGGTGGACAGCCGCAGCAGCGTCGTGTTGCCCGCGCGGGTGGAGACGACGGTGTTGTTGAAGAAGTACAGCGTGCCCTTGCGGTAGTCCGATAGCGTGCCGCTGTCGCCGCCGTAGTGCACGATCTGGCTGTTTCCGGCGCCGTCGGGCTCGATCAGGACGTTGCCGTAGACAAAAGTCTCCCGGTATCGCGGATCATTCACCGTGCTGGGGTGGTCCTCGCCGTCCACCAGGTCGAGCTGGCGGTTTCCGCTCTCGATCCAGTTGTATCGCACCACCAGGCCCGCGGAGCGATCCTTGAGGTTGTTGCCGTCGCAGTCGGTGCGCAGGGGGCCGTAGTGGTTGAACTGGAAGGTGATGCCCAACGCCGAGGTGTAGCTGTTGTGCTGGTAGATGCTGCCCTCGATGCCGTTGTCGTAGACCCAGTTTCCCTCGATGAGCAGGTTCTGGGTCTGTCCTTCGTTCACGGCGATGAACAGGCCGTTGCCCGAGTCGCGGATGATGCACGCCCGGATGGTCAGGTGCTCGGCCTTCTCCACGTAGATGGCGGCGGCGTTGTCCGAGTAGGTCTCGGACCCGCCGCTGTCGTTGGTGAAGCTGAAGGGCGGGCGACCGGAGCGAACGTCGAGGTTCTCGATCACGATGTGGCCGGGCAGATCGTCGGGAGGCGTGTTGGCGCCGCCGATCTTGATCACACCGCGGTTTTCGTTCCAGAAGTTGAGCCCGGCGGGGGTGATGGCGTTCTCCCCGCTGATCACCGGCAACTCTCCGTTCGGCCCGGGTACGCCCGAGATCACGATGGGTTGATCCACCGTGCCCCGCCGGCAAATGACCCACTTCTCCCGATAGGGATCCGCCCGCCAGTGGATCATCACATGGTCGCCGGGCGCCAGCGTCTCCCAAGGCACGTCCGCGATGGCCGCTAGCGGTTGGCCCGGCCCCACGTTGTAGTCCGCAGCCAGCGCCGGCTTGGCGCCCAGGAGGAGGATCAGTGGCAGCAGCAGCAGCGATACTGTCGGCCAGAAAACACGAAGTCGGGTCATTGGATGCCTCCCATGGATGGCCATCACTATACCTCAGCAGTTCCAATAAAAAACCCCGACGGCCGGGTAGGGCCGTCGGGGCTGTGATCGGATGATCAGGGGAGAGTGGGCGTTAGGCCTTGTACTGCAGGTTCTCGTACAGGCCCGCGGCGCCCATGCCGCCGCCGATGCACATGGAGACGATGCCCCACTTGATGTTTTTGTCTTTCATGTGGTGGATGAGCTGCGTGGTGAGCTTGGCGCCCGTGCAGCCGAGGGGGTGACCCAGGGCGATGGCCCCACCGTTGGGGTTCACGCGGGGGTCGTTCTCGATGCCCAGGATCCGACAGCAGGCGATGGCCTGCGAGGCGAAGGCCTCGTTGATCTCGAAGACGCCGATGTCGTCGAGGGTCAGGCCGAGGGGCTTGCCCACCCGCTCCATGAGGGCAGGGATAGCTTCGGACGGACCCATGCCCATGTACTCGGGCTCGATGCCCACCGTCTTGACGCCGTGGATCCGCGCCAGGGGCGTGAGGCCCAGCTCCTTGGCTTTTTCGCTGCTCATGAGCAGCACCGCCGCGGCGCCGTCGCTCATCTGGGACGAGTTGGCCGCGGTGACCGTGCCGGCGCCCTCTTTTTTGGCCGCCGGGTTGGCAAAGGCCGGGCGGAGCTTGGCCATGCCCGCCATGGTGGAGTCACCACGCGGGCCCTCGTCCACCTCGTACATGAACTCGGTCTTGCCGCCCTTACCGTCGTATTTGAAGGTGGGCAGCGGAACGATCTGCTCCTTGAAGGCGCCAGACTCGTTGGCCTTGGCAGCCCTGAGGTTGGACTCCAGGCCGAATTTGTCCTGCTCCTCCCGGGTGATGCCGTGCTTGATGGCCACGTTCTCGGCGGTCTGTCCCATGCCGGAGTAGGTGCCGGGGCGCTCGGCGGCGAGCCGCGGGTTGGGGACGATCTTGTTTCCGCCCATGGGGATCATGGTCATGGTCTCGGCGCCGCCGGCGACGCCAA
>JAUUZX010000208.1 GCA_030592025.1 bacterium
CAGGCCCTGCAGCTGGGCGAGGGTATCGCTGAACACGACCCGGCTGCCGCCGCCGGTGTTGAACACCTCCCAGGTCCGGTCGCAGGCCACGGCCAGCAGGTTCGAACGGACCGCATCGCCGACGTAGGTGAAGTCGCGGGTCTGGGAGCCGTCGCCGTACACCTCGAAAGGGCGACCGTCCAAAGCCGCCTCGATGTACTTGCGGAAAGCCATGTCCGGTCGCTGCCGCGGTCCGAAGACCGTGAAGTAGCGCAGGCTGCTGGTGGGCACGCCGGAGTTCATGCTGTAGAGCACGCTCAGGTGTTCGGCCGCCATCTTGGTCACGCCGTAGGGCGAGCGCGGTTGGGGCAGGGCCGTCTCGGTCACCGGCAGGGTCGGCTGGTCGCCGTACACGGAACTGCTGCTGGAGTAGACGAACCGCACGAGGTCCTTCGCCACCTCCGGCGCGGTGCAGGCCTCGAGCAGTCGCTGGGTGGCGGTGATGTTGTGGGCCACATAGGTGTCGAAGGTGCGCCCCCAACTGGCGCGCACACCGGCCTGGGCGGCCAGGTGGAACACGGCGCGACGACCGGCCAGCAGCTCCACGGCATCGAGTTCGCCCAGATCCTCCTGGCGGAACGTGAAACCGGGATGGTCGACGAAGCCCGCAAGGTTCTCGTGCTTCAGGGCGACGTCATAGTAGTCGGTGAGGCAATCGACCCCCGTCACCCGGCAGCCCAGGTGCAGCAGCGCCTCGGTGAGGGTGCTGCCGATGAAGCCGGCGCAGCCGGTGACGACCACCTCGGCGTCCGGGGCCAGGATCTCCCCCACCCGCGGGGGCAGGTCCGCCGTGATGTCGGCCAGTTCATTCGCGTTCATGGTCGCCTTCCCCGGCGGCGCTGCCCGCCGCCTCCCGGATTCGTTGTTCCTCGCGCGAAAGGGAGTTCCGGCGCATCTCCTCCACGAGACGGGCCATCTCGGGATCGGTCTCGCCGCTCACATCCGCCCAGGCGCGCATGACGGCCTCGGCGTCGGCGCTCCGCCCCAACGCCTCGTAGATGCTGAACTCCAGCTGGTAGTGGAATTTGCGGTGTCGATGCTCGCGACGCTGGTCCTGGACCCACCCCAGGGCCAGGTCCGTGAGGCCGCCCCGCACCAGGCCGTTGAGGATGCGGTAGATGATCTGCTCCTCCCTTGCCTCGTCCATGTTGCCGTGGATCGAGGAGAGGAAGGCCTTGGCTTCGTCGTCCCTGTAGAGCTGGACCAGCAGCAGGGGATAGAACTCCGTGGCGTGTTCGTTGAAGGGCTCCATGATCAGGCTGGCCTCGAAGGACGTCAGGGCCTTCCGCATGTACTCCCGGTAGGCGAGGGAATCCTCTTCGGCGATGAGATCGGCCCGCTGGGTGTACTCGAAGCCGGCCCGGTTGAAGGCCGTCGGGTAGTTCCCCAGCAGATGGCGGGCGTTGGTGCTGCGGAAGACATCCGTCCGCCGCTCGCCCAGTCGCGCCGTCAGGTCCTCCAGTTCGGCGGAGCCCAGGGCGCGACCGGTGACGCCCAGGGTCGGTGTCCCGTCGTCGGCGACGCGGCCGACCATGGCCGCGTACTGGCGACGCCGGTCCTCGGTATCGCCATGCTGCAGGGCATCCAGCTTGTAGACGCCCAGCATGTTCTCGACCACCCGGTCGGCGTCGGTCACGGGCAGCTTGTCAGGCGCGGTGGTGGGCACGAGGCGGTAGGCCATGCCCTCCATCTGCAGGTTCGCGTAGTAGCGTTTCATGTTGTCCTGCGGGATGGTCACCGCGAAGAACGTCGGTCGCTGCTTACCGGTCAGATTCGTGGTGATGATGTCGTGCAGCATGTAGTCCTTGATCATGATGAGCTCGCGCTGCCCGGTTTCCGGGTCCTCGTACATGCGATGGCGAAGCTGATCGACCTCGGCGTCGGTGCGCGCCATATCGAGACCGTGGTGGTGCCGCAACTGCTTGATGTACCAGGTCAGGTTGACCAGGGACAGGTTCACCACGGTGACGTCGGTGCGGAACTTCTCGACGATCTGCAGATACCAGATGGGGAACGTGTCGTTGTCCCCGTTGGTGAAGAGGATGGCGTTCTCGTCCAGGCCGGCCAGCATGTTCCAGGCGTACTCGTAGGCCACGCGGTTCTCGCTGCGGTCGTGTTCGAAGAGCTTGGTCTGGCCCGGCATGGTGGGCAGAAGGGCCACCAGCACCAGCACCACCGACGCCACCATCACCGGCGCCCGGAGCCTGATCTTCGGGACCTGGCGCCAGTTGTCCCCCGCGGCCTCGACCTGGTCGGCGCTCTTCCCCTCGCCGCCGTTGAGATAGCGCAGCAGCGCCGCCGCCCCCAGGCCGATGAACACGGCCATGAACATGAACGCCGCGAAGTAGAAGTAGTCGCGCTCACGCACCTCATGGTCCGTGAAGTTCAGGTACAGGGTCAGGATCTCGCCGTTGAACAGGTAGGTCCCCAGGGGGACGAAGATCAGCGGTCGCAACCGCCGCAACCCGTGGAAGAGGCCCACCAGCGCCAGGAAGATCGGCCCGAGCACCGTCGTCACCGCGGTGAGCATGCCGTGGCCGGGTCCCACGAAGTAGAACTGCTTGAACAGGAAGCCGTAGTAGTAGCCGTACTGCCAGACCAGGGGCGCCTGGCGCTGGAAGGGGTTCAGGGGCGGGTACTGCTCGCGGCGGATCACGGTCATGAGGGAGGCGAAGTTGTCGGGGTCGGTCTGGTTGATGAGGGGCTCCGGGCTGCTCCCGGCGCGGATCATCATCATGACGTGGACCGTCAGCCCCACGAAGAAGAGGGCGCTGCCCACGAGGGCGAAGTGGCGCCCCTGCATGGCGCGCACGCCCACGACGACCGCGTAGGCCAGCAGCAGGATCAGGACCAGGCCACTGTCCCGCGTCGTGGTCGATAGCAGGAAGACGAAGAGGCCCATGCTCATGAGCACGAGGTCGAACACCGGCAACTGGCGCCGGCTGGCCAGCAGCACCAGCAGGAAAACGCCGGGGTAGACCAGCACGCTGCCCAGGTGGAAGCCCACACCCAGGCCGAGGAGGTAGATCATGAGGTACAGGATCTGGTCGCTCGAGGGCCGGTCGCGGAAGTCGTACCACTTCACCGCCAGCCAGGACAGCACCGACAACATGAATGCCGACAGCCCGTACACCTCGGCCTCGATGGCGTTGTTCCAGTAGGTCTCGCTGAAGGCCAGGAACAGGGCCCCGACCACGCCGCCGATCTCGGGCAGCCACTTGCTGTCCGGGTCCGCCCGGCGAGCCAGTTCGCGGATGAGCAGGAAGACGAAGGTGACGGCCAGCGCGCTGAAGAAGGCCGACATGAAGTTCAGGGCCCAGGCTGTGCGGTAGGCGGGCGCGGCGATGTCCGGACTGCCCACCAGCACGTCGAAGACCCGGCCCATGAGGATGTAGAGCGGGGTGCCCGGCTGATGGGGTACGCCCACGATGTGACTGGCGGTGATGAACTCGCCGCAGTCCCAGAAATCCATGGTGGGGCCCATGGTCGCCAGGTACACGGCCAGGGTGAGGGCGAACACGCCCGTGGCGATCAGCAGGTGGGGCCGACGCAGCAGTTTCTCGGTCACGTCCATCATCCTCGTTGGGTTGCCACACGATGCGGGCGGTCAGGGCCCGGAACCGGACCAAGCTAACACACGGCTCCGGGGCCAACAACAATCGCTAGGGCGAGTTCCCATCGTGCCGACGCCACCGCCCCAGCCAAAGCAGCACGCCCCCCTGCAGGCTGAAGACGACCTGCACCAGATAGGCCACGATCTCCATGGCCACCGCCTGGGGCGCCGCCAGCCCTGCCCCGATGAGCAGGCTGGCCGACATGGACTCCCTGAGCCCGATGCCGTTGATGGTCACCGGCAGGGTCAGGCTGATGGCCAGCAACGGCACCAGCACCAGCAACTGGACGACCTGGGTGCCGCTCAGGTCGTACCCCAGCCCCCGCGCCACCAGCAGATGGGTCGCCATGCGCAGGGCCTGGATCCCCACGCTGAAGACGAGCAACCGGTTCAGCAGGACGACCTGGTCCCGGTAGCGGGCGAACTCGCCGGTGATTCTTTCCAGACGATCACCCATCCCCGCCAGGCCCAGACGGCGCGCCGTCCAGGGCAGGGTGCGGCCCAGGCGGCGGGACAACAGCAGGGCCAGGCCGCTCACCAGCATGGCCAGCACCGGCACCAGCAGCAGGGCGCGCCGCGGCAGGGGCACGTCGAAGCCGCCGGCGGCCAGAAGCACGATGACCGCCAACAGGGTCAGGGCGGTCAGGCCCAGCAGGCGGTCCAGCAGGGTCGCGCAGAACACGCCGAGGGGCCGGTGTTCCTGACGGCCCAGATCGACGATCTTGTAGGCGTCGCCGCCGATGTTCGCCGGCAGGAAATTGTTGAAGAAGAGACCGATGAAGTACAGGCGCCGCACCTCGTGGCCCGCCGCGCGGATCCCCGCCGCCCGCAGCAGCCACGACCATTGGAGAGCGCCGCCCCAGGCCGACAGGCCATACACGAGGAGCGATGCGGCGAGCCAGCCCCAGCGGGGATCGGTCATGGCGCTGGTGATCTAGTCCAGCGAGTGCCGCGACAGCAGGAACAGGACGAGCCCGGCGCTCACCGTGACCTTCGCCAGGATGACGAGCAATCGTTTCATGCGCGCGCC
>JAUUZX010000113.1 GCA_030592025.1 bacterium
GTCCGCAAGCGGATCCTACCGGGCAACATCTACGACGCCATGGGCAGCCATCGGCGCAGCGCCTGGATCAAGGAGATGCTCGGCGCCACGTCTCAGGCCAAGTACTGCGAGTTGAAGGAAATGAGCGCGCACCGCTGCCCGCGGGAGATGGGCAAGCGCATCAAGCGCTCCGAGATCATGTACCACCACGAGATCACCAACCAGATGATCTGGAACCTGTTCTAGGCGGCACACCACGGGTGGAACGACCAGGCGCGGCAGGGTGGCGACGACCCGTCGGCCGATGTTTTCTCCCTCCTTGTGCCGACCGGTATGTGGTATCTATACCGAGGATCATCCGCACGGAACCGCAGCCGCCCCGGGGTCTCATGAACACGAACGCTGACCAGGAAAACCCCCGCCGCCACCTGATGACCCTCGCCGTGGTGTTCGGTGTGGCCCTCGCCGTGCGCGTGGTCGCCATCGTCACGTCCACGGGCAACCCCTCCTTCGCCACACCCATCACCGACGCCGGCACCTACGACGCCGTCGCCCGGCACCTGTGGCAAACGGGGCAAGCCGAGCCGCGGTTGTTCTGGCAACCCTTCCTCTACCCCCTGCAACTGGCCCTGGTCTACGCCGCATCGGGCGGGTCCATCCTGGCGGCCAAGGTTTTCCAGGCGATCGTGGGGTCCTTCACCTGCGGTCTGGTGTACCTGATCGGATGGCGTCGCCTCGGCCGCCGCGTCGGGCTCATCGCCGCCGGCATCACGGCTTTCTACGGCCCCCTGATCCTCTTCGAAAGCGAGTTGTTGGCCACCGGGGCCGCCGCTTTCTGGGGTGCGGCCCTGGTCCTTTTGTTCTCCGAAACCGAGCAGCGGCGTTCACCGATCCTGGCCGCCGCCCTCGGCGCCGCCGTCGCGCTGGCGGTGCTCGCCCGGCCCACGTTCGTGCCCTTCGTGGTCATCGTCGCCGCCTGGACGGTGCGCTCGTGGTGGGTGCACGCCGGGTGGAGGAAAGCAGCGGGCACCGCCGCCCTCGGCCTCGTCGCTTTCGCCCTCGTCGCGGTGCCCTTCGCCGCATGGAACGGCGCGGTCACGGGCCACCGCGGGATCACGCCGGGTTCGGGCGGCCTCAACGTGCACCTCGGCAACAACCCCGACGTCTGCGCGACCCTCGCCATCCGGCCGGGCGTCGAGTGGGAAGACTACATGCGCCTGCCCGCGCAGAACGGCTTCACGGGGCCCGACGCCCGGGACCGCTACTTCTACGGCCGGGTGAAGGACTACCTGCGCCATGATCCAGGGAGTTTCTTCGCGGGTCTCGGACGCAAGACGCTGCAGATGGTCGGCTCGCGGGAGATCCCCCGGAACCTCGACGTCTACCTGTGGCGGGACTGGTCGCCGGTCCTGGCGGGGCTGACCTGGCGGCTTGGATCCTTCAGCTTCCCCTTCGGGTTGCTGCTGCCCCTGGCGCTGCTGGGCGTGATCTGGCGCGGACGCCGCCTGGGAGCGCCGCTGCTCATGTTCCTCGTCCTGTACGCGGCCGCCGTCGTGCTCGTCTTCGTGACGGCCCGTTACCGCGTGCCCCTCGTGCCGGTGCTGGCGGTGGCGGCCGCGGCGGGCATCGAGGCTATCCTGGAAGGGCGGCGGCAGCGGGGTCGCGCGGGGATCATGTCGGCCGTCGTCGTGGCGACCGTCCTGTTGGCAACGGTCCCGGGGCCTTTCTGCGAGGAGGAGCAGAACATGGAGGCCGACCTGTGGTTCTGCCTCGGCACGGCCCAGTTCAGCACCGGCCAGGACAAGGACGCGTGGCGCAGCTTCGAAACGGCCCTGGCAGCGGACCCGCAGCAGGCCCAATCCCACTACAACCTCGGGGTGATTGCGGCGCGGAATGGGAACGGCGACCGGGCGGCTCGGCACTACCGCGACGCCATCCGTCTGGAGCCCGACTTCCCCCGCGCACGGAACAACCTGGCGACCTTGCTGGCGCCGAGCGACCCCGCCGCGGCCGAGGAGCAGTTCCGCGCGGCCATCGCCAACGACCCGCGGTTCTCCATGGCCCGACGCAACCTGATCAGCCTGCTCATCGACACGGGTCGGTCACCGGAAGCCCTGCCGCTGCTCGACCAACTCATCGAAAAGGAACCGGGCCGCACCGATGATCAGGTCCTGCGCGGCAAGGCGTTGTTGGGCACGGGGAACCCCGCCGCTGCCGTCGCGGCGTTGCGATGGGCCCTGGCCCGGGGCGCCGAGGGCCATGAGGTGCGCCTCAATCTCGGTGGCGCCCTGATGGCGGACGGCAACCCGACGGACGCCCTCGAGCAATTCGAACGGGTGATCGCCGACTCCCCGCGTCTGCCCTGGGCCCACACCATGGCCGGCGTGGCCCTCGCCGAACTGGGGCGTCACGAAGCGGCAGGAGCCAGATTCGAGGAAGCCCTCGCCCTCGAACCCCGGGACGCCAGGGCCCGCCTGGGGTTTGCCAGGGCACAGGCCCAGCTGAAAGAGATCGAAGAACGACGCTAGCGCCTACCAGACCGGACCCGACCCCCGGCGATCACGATCGGCGAAGGAGCATTTGCCGCCCTCGACGTGGCCCCGGTACCGTTCCTCCCGGGTTTGTTCGTAGTGTTCCTCCAGCTTGCGGCACAGCGCGGGGCGCAACAGCCAGCGGCCGTCGTTTTGGGTCAGGATCTCCGTCGCCAAGGGGTAGTGGCGTCTGCGGTGGACGCCGTAGAGCTGCACGTGGTCGGACCCGATGCCCTCGTCCACCAGGGTCTCCAGCAACCCGCAAAGGGTGGCGGAGAAGTAGTGATCGTGAACGGGTTCGTTCCCCTGCCCGCCCAGGATGTCGACCCAGGCTTCGTAGGTGTAAGGCAGGCGGGTGGTCGGTTTCGGTCGTCGGCGCTTGAGTCTTGCGAGGATGCCCATCATCTCCTCCTTTCGTGCAACACCGGTCCTCCTAGGGAAGAGCAAGGCCGATGCTGAAGCAGAACTGGGTTTCCAGGACCTCCTTGATCCTATCATCCATGGGAATCTTGATCTGTAGGCTCGGGCGCCATCTGCCCAGATAGAGATTGCAGAAGACGCCCAACTGCTCGGTCATTTGTTCGCCCGGATCCAATTCATCCTCGGACAACAGGGTGCGGGTGCTGAACCCACCACCGAAACTCGCCCGCTCGGTGACCATCATCGCCTGGACGCTGAAGAGCACCCACATCTCGGCGCCATCCTGCAGGCCATCGCCCATGTCGACCCAGACGACGGGCGCCAGGCGGGTGTGCAGCGCGAACCCACTGGGCGTGCGGTATCGGTACCTCCCGCCAACGACGAAGGACATGATCTCGGGGAAGAAGGATTCGAAACGATCGACGTAGTCCGTGTACGCTCCCACGATGAGCGCCGAATTGTCCTTGGGCGCCGTCGGAGCGCGGGCCCCGAACTCGAACTGGAATCCCGACGTGGGGCTGCCCATCTCCGCGCCGATGTAGATGTTCCCGAACGCCTTCTCGGACTCGTCCCCGTCCTCTTCACCGACATACGCGAAGGGCACCTCGATGACCAGGTTCGAGTTGCGGCCGGTCTTGAGTCGGGTCGAGAGGAAGAGGGTCCTCGTGAAGGTGGAGAAATCGGCTTCCTTGAAGGGCGGCTTGACGATCTCCAGGTTCAACTCGTTGCGGCCGTGGGGTTCGATCCATGGGGACTGGGCCACCGTGTCCCCCGCGGCGAAGATCGACACGCCCAAAAACAGGAACGCGAAAACAGCAGGATATCGTCGCCGCATGGTCAGCCTCCAGTGGGTCATGGGTGCATCCAAATTGTTCCCATCAACTCGGGCATGATATGTACCCCGAGGTCTTGGCGTACTCGATGGCCTCGATGACGATGCAGGCCACGTAATACATGGCCATGTTGTCGTAGAACTCCGTGTCGGCGTGGTCGAAGAAGCACTCGTAGTCGCAGGCGAGGTCGTCGATTTCGGCCAGGGTCTCGCACATGCGCATGAACCCGTAGGCCTGGATCAGCAGGCTCGGACCGTTGTCGACGAGAAAAAACTCGAGCAGGAACGCCTCGATGTTCAACGTGATGTATTCGATGTACTCCGCACGGAACGTGGAGGTCCTCACGTCGCACACCCCGCACAGGGTGCCGAGCCCGTCCTGATGGGCGACGATCCCCAA
Source organism: bacterium (assembly GCA_030592025.1). Next base: position 4,163 of record JAUUZX010000113.1, read on the forward strand.
CTCGGCGTCGGCCTTCACGGCGGCAAAGCCGTCGCGTACCAGGTCCAGGGTAGCGCAGGAGATCCACAGGTCGTTCTCGACGATGGAGTCGTACATTTCCTGCAGTTCGAGTTGCAACTCGGTCCAACCGTCGGCACCGTGTTCCTCGACCATGACCGGTGCGAGGTAGAGATCCCAATCGACCTCGTGGAGGGTGACGATGCCCCAGGTCCACAACGGGGCGTGGTCGTAGGTGTGGACGGTGATCGTGGTGTCGGTGCGGGCGTCGGGCAGTTCGAGACACCACCGCTGCACCGCGTCGTCGTAGCGGAACGCGGTGATGATCTCCCCGGTCTCGCAGACCAGGTCGCGGATGGGGAACGTGATCTCCATGTACAGGGAGTCGGGCAGGGCGGGCTGCTGGTCTGGCGGCGCGAAGGCGATGATCTCCAGATTGAGGGACCCGGTCATGAAGTTCGCGTAGCCTTCGAGGCCGTCGGGGAAGTTGGGTGTGGTGAAGGTGGTCTCGTAGCCCAGGTACACCGCCCATTCCCTGTCCCACATGCCGGGCGGGACATCGATCCTGACCCCGTAGAGAGGGTGGTCAGGGCTGGTGATGGCCATCGTTCCGCCGCCCGGGCCAATGCAGTTCTCGCCGCAGTCAGCGAAGGGGTCGGAGGGGTCGTCGTCGTTGCAGGCGCCGACCAGCAGCAGGGTGGCAAGGATTGCTGAAAGTAAGAGACGGGATTTCATGACGGCCTCCTCGACGGCGAATGGCAGCGGCGCCGGTCGGCGATGGAGGAGGTGTTGGAACTGCGGGTGTCGGTCAGCCGCCTCCACGGCCTCGGTCGGCAGCCGCCGCTTGGGTCGACGGTTGTCCCACGGACCCCGTCACATGGTCACGGGATCATTTTTGATAGTATAATATCAGTATAAACGTGTCCACCATGAACTCGTTTGACCCGGCCGCCCGGGCCCGTTAGTGTCCCTCTGCATCGGTGGCACCGACACGCGTGACGCCTTCCGCGCGGGAGTGATCAATGAAAACGGTCCCTATCGTCTCAGCGCTTCTGCTCATCATGCTGCCCACGGTCACCTTGGCCCAGGCCGTCAGCGAGCCGGGCACCCCACCCGTCACTTTCTCACTCATTGACACCGGCCACGGCTTGACCCTCCACAAGGAGATGTACTTCCTGCCGGTGACCTACGCCAACGAGTACGACGGCAAACAGATGGAGGTCGTCTACCAACTGAGCGCCAAGCACGATCTCTTCCGCACCGGCTTCTTCTTCGCCTACAACCAGATCTCGTTCTGGCAGGCCTATGACAACGCCAATTCCTCCCCGTTCCGGGACACGAACTACAACCCCGAGATCTTCTTCCGTTTCACGGAGAGACGCTGGCAACACGGCCTCGTCGGTGCGGACGCGGGTTTCGAGCACGAGTCCAACGGCCAGCTGGTCCCCCACTCCCGCAGCTGGAACCTCCTCTACCTGGCGCCCTCCTACCATCGGGACAACTGGCTGATCTACGCCAAGGTCCGGTACCGCATCCCGGAGGAAGAGAAGGAGACGCCGGACTCGGCCCTGGGTGATGACAACCCGGACATCACCGACTACCTGGGCTACACCGACATCCACGCCTACTACATGCTGCCCAGGAAGCAACTCCTGCACCTCCTCGTGCGCGGGTTCGTGGGCACGGACAAGGGCAACGTGAGCCTGAACTACAGCATTCCCGTGCGCGGGGCCGAGGACGGCTACGTGTGCGTGCGCTTCTTCCACGGGTACGGCGAGAGCCTCATGGACTACAACCGCTCGGTCACGAGGATCGGTATCGGCATCATGTTCAATCGCTAGACGTCGGCGACATCCGCAATACCATACCCGAGCCAAC
>JAUUZX010000124.1 GCA_030592025.1 bacterium
CCTCCGAATGATCGCTGGGCTCGAGGATATCTCAAGCGGCGACATCCGAATCGGTGAGAAGATCGTCAACACGGTGCACCCCAAGAACCGCGATATCGCGATGGTGTTCCAGAACTACGCGCTCTACCCGCACATGACCGTGTACAAGAACATGGCCTTTGCGCTCAAGCTGAGAAAAATGTCCAAGTCTGACATCGACCAACGCGTCCAGCACGCGGCCTCGATCCTCGGCATCGCCGAGCTGCTCCAACGCAAGCCCAAGGCCCTCTCGGGCGGGCAGCGCCAGCGGGTCGCGCTGGGGCGGGCCATCGTCCGCGAGCCCAAGGCCTTCCTCTTCGATGAGCCCCTGTCCAACCTGGACGCCAAGCTGCGCGTGCAGATGCGCGCCGAGATCACGGGCCTGCAGCGCAGGCTGGGCACGACCACCGTCTACGTCACCCACGACCAGGTGGAGGCCATGACCATGGGCCACCGCATCGCCGTGCTGGACAAGGGCGACCTGCAGCAGGTGGGCACCCCTCTCGAGCTCTACGAGACGCCGGCGAATTTCTTCGTCGCCAGTTTCATCGGCGCGCCGGCCATGAGTTTCCTGAAGGGCACCTTCGACGCCGGCGGGGCACGGGTGGCCGGACCGGGCTTCGACTTGCCCCTGCCGGACAGCCTGCGCCGCGCCGCCGCCGGCCGCGGCGGCCGGGGGGTGCTGGTGGGCATCCGTCCCGAGCACATCACCGACGGTGCCGACCCCCAGGGAGGGGCGACGGCGCCGCTGCGCCTCAAGGTCACCCTGGTGGAGACCCTGGGCCACGAGGTCCTGGTCCACGGCCGCCTGGGTGACGTCGCCATGGTGGCCAAGGTGGGGCCCCACAACAGTCCCGATATCGACGACGAGGTCGACCTCGTTCTCCAACTGGATCATCTGCACCTGTTCGACGCTGACGATGAGCGGCGCTTGACCGAAGGAGACTGACATGAACAAACGGACCGTTCTGATCGCCCTGGCCGTCCTGATCGGGCTGGCCCAGGTGGCCACGACGGTGGCGCCGGTGGTCGCCGCCGACGAGGTCGAACTCGTCGTCTGGCATGCGTATCGCGGCAAGGAGAAGGTGGCCTTCGAGAAGGTCGTGGCCGACTTCAACGCGGCGGGCCAGGGCGCCACGGTCAAGTCCCTGGGCGTGCCCTACGACGCCTACGCCGACAAGATCACCGCCGCCGTGCCCCGGGGGAAGGGCCCCGACGTGTTCATCTACGCCCAGGACCGTCTCGGGGGCTGGGTCGAGGCCGGGGGCACCATCGAGCCCATCGACTTCTACATCGACGACGCCGTCACCGGCGCCTTCATCCCCAGCACCATGGACGCCATGACCTACCAGGGCAACGTCTACGGCCTGCCCGTGAACTTCAAGGTCATCACCATGATCTACAACAAGGCCCTGGTGACGACACCGCCGGCGACCAGCGGCGAACTCGTGACCCTGGCCAAGAGCCTGACGAACCAGCCGGCCGGCGAGTTCGGCCTGGCCTACGCCTTCAGCGACTTCTACTACCACAGCGCGCTGATGAACGCCTTCGGCGGCAGCGTCTTCGCCGGCAGCAACCAACCGCTGGTGAACAAGCCCGAGAACATCGCGTCGGTCGAACTCATGATGGACTGGTTCGACGTCCAGGGCATCCTGCCGGCAGAGCCCAGCAGCACCCTCATCACGACCCTCTTCAACAAGGGCGACGCAGCCATGGTCTTTTCGGGGCCGTGGTTCCTGTCCGAGATCGCCGAGAGCATCGACTTCGGTCTGGCGCTCCTGCCCACGGTGGACGAGGCGGGGGGCGCTCCCATGGCCCCCTGGATGACGGTGGAGGGCGCCTACATCGCCGAGCCCAGCCAGCACAAGGACGAGGCCTTCGCGTTCGTTACCTGGCTCACCGGGACCGAGGCGGGGCGGGTCATGGCCCTCGAGGGCCGTCAGACCCCCGCGAATCTGGGCGTCTACGAGGATCAGGAAGTGGCGTCGGACCCGGTGCTGGCGGCTTTCCGCAAGCAGGTCGAGGTGGCGCAGCCCATGCCCAACTTCGCGGAGATGACCATGGTGTGGTCGCCGGTGACCACGGCCATGAACGCTGTCGTGCGCAAGGCGTCGTCGGCCCAGGCGGCCTTCGACGCGGCCCAGACCGAGGTGGAGGAACGCGTGAAGAGTCTGAGGAAGTAGCGTGGAATCCGGGACCATGTCCTGGCGCCAGGTGCTGGCGGGCCTGCTGACGGGCCTGGCCGTCGGCTTGGTGCTCACCGCATTGCTGATCGGCGCCGGTCACGGCCGCCTCGACCGGTTGGCAGACCAGCAGCGGGCCGTCATGACGACCGCGGCGGCGGGCGACGTGCTGGCCTCCGGGCGCGCGGACGGCCGGTCCGCCCAGGACCTGGTGACGGAAATGGCGGCGTCCCTCCCCGGACTGGACGAGGCGCGCGTCGTCGACATCGGCGCACGCTCCCTGGAGGCCTCGACTCATGTTGCCGACGGTGAGGGCGGCGCCCCGCCGCGGCGTCTGAACCGGGATGAGAAGGCCCTCTACGACCAGGCCCGCGCCCTGCAGGCCGCGCGGCGCACCAACAGCCAGGAAGAGGTGCCGCGCAAGGCCGAGATCCTTGCCGACTGGCTGCCCGACGGCCGGTTGGAGCTGGTGCTGCCGATCTTGGACGGCGACAAGGTGACGGGCTCGCTGCAGGCCTGGCATGCGGTGGCCACAGGCAAGGAAAGCCGCGGCGGACGCTGGTGGCCCTGGTTTGTGGCGGCGGTGTGTACGGCGGCTTTCCTGGCGACGACGCGCTTCGTGGCGCAAGGCCGGCTCCTTTTTATGGCCGCGGCGGTGATCCTGGCCGCCGGCCTGTACATCCATGGGGACCGGGCCATCGACGGCCTGGTGACCCATCGGCTCGAACTGGAGGAGCAACTGCGGGACCATGCCCTGACGGTGCAGCACGCCTTGCCGACGGAATTGGCGGCCGCGGCCGAGCCGGCCACCTGGGACCTTAACGCCTTCCGCCAGCCCCGGGGATGGTTTGCCGCCGACGGCACCATCGACCCCGACGGAATCCGCGCCGACTATGGGACAACCACCAGACGCTTCGGCCTGACAAGCGCCGCCCTGGGGGCGCTGGCCCTCGTGCTCTTCGGCTGGGTGGGCGCCGGCTGGGCCGCCCGCACCTGGGCGGCGCTGCGCGAGCACAACAGCGCCTACGGCTTCATCCTGCCCGCCATGGTGGGCATGGTCCTGCTCGTGTTCTTCCCTTTTGCCTACGGTGTGCTGCTCTCCTTCACGGGCCAGACCCTGTACAACGTCACCGAGCCCCTCTATGACCTGTGGGTAGGGCTGGACAACTACGTGCAGATCCTCAAGGACGTGGACGTCTTCACGATCGCCGAGGACGGCAGCCGCATCATCAACTTCCAGAGCTTCTACTGGACCCTCGGCTTCACGCTGCTGTGGACCGTCAGCAACGTCACCATCGGCGTGTCCCTCGGCCTGGCCCTGGCGTTGATCCTCAACACGAAGGGACTGGCCTTCAAGGCGGCCTACCGGGTCCTGCTCATCCTGCCCTGGGCCGTCCCCAACTACATCACGGCCCTCATCTGGAAGGGCATGTTCCACCGGCAGTTCGGGGTCATCAACCAGATGATCCAGATCTTCGGCGGTGAACCCTTGGCCTGGTTCGACGGCTGGGGCACGTCGTTCCTGGCGGTGCTGATGACCAACGCCTGGCTCAGCTTCCCGTTCATGATGGTCGTGTCCCTGGGGGCGCTGCAGTCCATCCCGGGGGACCTCTACGAGGCGGCCCGGGTCGACGGCGCGGGGAAGTGGCACCAGTTCCGCTACGTTACGCTGCCGTCCCTCAAGCCGGCCCTGGTGCCGGCGGTCATCCTGTCGGTGGTGTGGACCTTCAACATGTTCAACATCATCTACCTGGTGAGCCAGGGCGAGCCGGCGGGGGCCACGGAGATCCTCATCACCAAGGCCTACAAGATCGCCTTCGAGCAGTACCGCTACGGTTACGCGGCGGCGTACTCGGTCGTGATCTTCATCATCCTGCTGGGTTACGGTGTGTGGCAGAATCGCACGACCAAGGCGACGGAGGGCATATGAACCGACGCACCGACTCGGTCGGCCACATCTGGCTGCACCTGTTCCTGCTGATGATGGTGGTCATCACCGTGTACCCGATCCTCTGGGTGCTGTCGGTGGCCTGCAGCGGTCAACAGAGCCTGGCCTTTGCGGACCTGCCCCAGGACCCGGGTGTCCTGGACCGTCTGCGGACCATCGTGCCCTGGCCCGAGACGATCAGCTTCACGAATTTCCGGGACGTTTTCTCCCAGCAGCCCTTCGGCCGCTGGCTGTTGAACAGCGCGATCGTGGCGGTGGCGACGACCCTGGTGGGGGTCTTCCTGGCCAGCACGGCGGGCTACGCCTTCAGCCGCTTCCGCTTCCCCGGCCGCCGGGGGGGCATGATGAGCTTCCTCATATCCCAGATGTTCCCCGGCACACTCACCCTGGTGCCCCTCTACATCATCATCGTGGAGTGGCTCGAACTGGGGAGCAATTTCCTGGGATTGATCCTCATCTACTCCACCACGGCGATCCCATTCTGTGTGTGGAATTTAAAGGGATACTTCGATACCATCCCCATCGAGCTGGAGGAGTCGGCCAAGATGGACGGGGCTTCGGCGGTGACGATCTTCTACCGGATCATCCTGCCCCTGTCGAAACCCGCCATCGCGGTGACGGCCCTGTTCAGCTTCATGACGGCCTGGAACGAGTTCGTGCTCGCCCTGACCTTCATGGACAAGGAGACCATGTACACGGCGCCCGTCGGCCTGCGCTTCTTCGTGGGGGGCTACGCCGAGCAGCAATGGGGCTACTTCGCAGCGGGATCCATCGTGGCCGCCCTGCCGGTCATGATCCTGTTCCTGGTCCTGCAGCGATTCCTGATATCCGGACTGACCGCCGGCGCGGTCAAGGGTTGAGGTGTTTGGGAGATGAAAAGAACGCGAGGCAATCAACCGAGAGGAGAGATGATGCGAACATCGATGATGATCGTGCTGTTGCTGATCGTGGCGCTGCCCCTGGCCGTCCTGGCCGGGGACGTCAAGATCACCGATCCGAAGGGTGACGACTTCGGGCCGGGCGAATACGTGTACCCGACCGACGCGGTCTACGCGGCCGGTTCCTTCGACCTCACGAAATTCGTGCTGAAGGACAAGGGCGAGAAGGCGGAGATCTCCGTCACCGTCGGTTCCAAGCTGGAGGATCCCTGGCGCATGGGCGGCGGCTTTTCGGTGCAGATGATCTTTGTCTTCATCGACAACGCCGAGGGCGGTTTCACCACCTGCCCGCCGGGCCTGAACGTCGAGTTCGCCGAGGACACGGCCTGGGACGTGTGTGTTGTATTGTCGCCCCAGCCCATGTCGCGGGTGCGGCAGGAGGCCGACGCCAAGGCCGGCGCCATGGCTTCGAGCATTCTCGTGCCGGTGCGCACCAAGGGCAAGCGTTCGACGATTTCCGGCAGCGTGCCCATGGAGGATCTGGGGGAGGGCGACCCCGCCACCTGGAAGTCCCAGGTGTTCGTGCAGTCCAACGAGGGCTTCCCCTCGGGTACCGACATGCTGACGCGCAAGGTCAACGAGTACGAGGGCCAGCACCGCTTCGGCGGCGGCACGGACTTCGACTGCGATCCGCACGTCGTGGACATGCTGGGCGACCATGCCCAGCTGAAGGCCTACGAGTGCAACGAGGACGGAACGACGAAGAAGCTGGCCGTGGTCAAGTTGGTCACGCCCTAGCAGCATGGACGGCTC
>JAUUZX010000379.1 GCA_030592025.1 bacterium
GGCATTCCTGCGCCGCATGGCATACCGGTTGATGCTGCGGCACTGTCAGGGGGTCATCGCTGTCTCGCCGGAGGTCCGTGACAGCCTGGTCTCGCAACTGCACGAAAACCAGAGGCTCGCGGACCGGATCACCGTGGTGCCCAACGCAGTGCCCCTTCCGCAAGTTCCGAGCGGATCCGTGAGGGAGTCCGTCCGGGCCCGTTTCGGAGCAGGGGACGACGATGTCCTCGTTCTCGCGGCCGGACGGTTCGGGGCCCAGAAGAACTTCTTCGATCTCGTGGATGCCGCGGCGGGTCTTCGCACGCGCGGAATCCGTTTGCGCATGGTCATCGCCGGTGACGGAGAGGACCGGCCCGCACTGATCGATCGCGTCCGGGAACTCGGTCTCGAGGAGATGGTGGTCATGCCGGGCAACCTCATGGATCTGGAAACCGTCATGGGGTGTGCGGATGTCTTCGTCATGAGTTCACTCTGGGAGGGTCTGCCCCTCGTACTCCTGGAGGCCATGGCCGCGGGCTTGCCTGTCGTCGCCTACGGCATTCCCGGCGTAGGCGGGGTCGTGGAACACGGTGCGACGGGTCTGACCGTGGAGACAGGATCGCCGGTGGCCCTCGCCGATGGCCTGCAGGCGCTCCTCAAGGATGCTCCACGTCGACGGACCATGGGAATGGCGGCGAGGGAGATGATCCGCGTCCGGTACAATTTCGATGCCCTGGTCGACCATCTGGTTGCGTGTTATCAAGACGCCGCCCGGTAACGCCGTAGCTGCGATCCGCACGATGAGCCCAGCGGATCTTCCTTTTCGTTTCCCTGAAAGTCCTTCCGTAACTGATCCTTCCATGTCGCAGACGCTCCCGGTCCGTATATTGCGGGGACCGGAATGGGTATGTTCGACCCCGGCAAACTGCATGGAGTCCCACGGCGTCACGAGGTGACATGACCATGAAGACAGCACTCTTGATGAGCCTGGCGTTGGCGGCTGCGTTGGGTGTTGTGGCTTGTGCGTCACCGGGGGATCCCGGGGACGGAGCGCTCACGACACCGGTCGACGACGGCTCCATGCGCGTTGCAGCCCTGGACTATAGCATCGGCAATCTGTCCGACCCGGATGAGCTGGCCAAGTTTTCCCGGGCGGAGATCGTGATCGTACAACCCTGGCAGTTCTGGAACCAGGATAAGGCCCTGGCGCCTTTGCGGGCAGCCAATCCGGATATCAAGATCCTCGCCTACTTCAGGTCGAAGGCCATCCGTTCCGAGTGGGCCGTTCCTCCCGAGTCGGGGCGATTATACACCTACGATCTATTCCAGGCGGCAGCGCCGTACCTGGCTCGCACCACGACCGGCGACACCGTCAGCGATTGGCCCGGGGCGCTCGTCGTCGACTATACGAATCCCGCCGCCCGGGAAGCGATGATCGAGGTTTTCGCCGACTACCAGGCAACGTCCATCAACCGTTTCGACGGGATTTTCTGGGACTATTTCTCCCGCCATCTGTGGATCTCTCCGGAAGTGACGACCATGGAGGGGGCACCCGACATGGACCAGGACGGGGTTCCGCACGAAGAGGACGAGGACGAGCAGCAGGCCTTCCTGGACGGCCAGGACGCATGGGTGGACGAGATGCAGGCGGCCATGGGTTACCGGTTCATCCAGATGGCCAATGGTGAGCGCGCATTACGGGATTCGACATTCGCAGCGAATCTCGACGGAATGTTCTACGAAATGTTCCCCGGCACCACGTTTGGGGTTCCCGGCAGGTTCCGCGGTGCGTTGGATCCGCAACAACCCTTCAATCTATGCACCGCCCGCAACTGGCCCCGACGCCGCAACGGCGGACCTTGGCTGGTCCTTTCCCAGATGAGGGACGTGGGCAGTTTCGTCACTTCGAGCGGTCAGTTGGAGATCATTGACGGCGACCTGCTCACCGGTGCCATGGCCCTCATGACCGGGGCGACGGCCATCACCTACGATGGCAGCGGAACACGATCAGCCGGCATCCCCGCCATCGAGTACGACCTCGGTGCCCCCCTCGGCGGCATGGTCATCGACGGCGATCTCTACACTCGCGACTACGCCAACGGCCGTCTCGAGATCTTCATGGGCAGCGGCGACTACCCGACGCCTTTCGACTTCCGGGTCATCCAGAACGGTGTCGTGATCCAGGATATCGATTTCCCCAATGTGATACGTTGACGGGGTCAGGCCTGCGCCTGGCCGTTCAGCGAATCGGTGGCGAGCCACCTCTCCCCGTAAACCCCCCGCGGGAACACCCGCGGCACCAGCCCATACAGGAACTGCCGCAGCTTCAACGCCAGGTGGCTGGCGTCGTGGGCCCCGCACACCGTGCGCAGGTACGCCTCGAGGGTGTAGATCTGGACCTCGACCGGGAAGCGGTAGAGCGCCCCCGAGACGGGACCGCTGGTGAGGACGTCGACGTCTCCCTTGAAAACCTTGAACTCGTTGCTGCTGTACGTGTAGAGCGCGCGGCCATCGCTGCCTGCCGATAAGGTGTCGGTGATGTTGCGCCATCCGAAGGGCGTGCCCAGGCAGGCGTCCAGGAGGACGAGCAGATCGTCGAGGGCGTCGTTGTCCGCCACGATGAACATGGCGCCGATGATGTCGCTGATCGCGTTGGGGTTGTTGATGCCCTTGCGCACCATCTTCGAGATGATCGACCCGCTGCTCTGCTGCTTCATTCCGCTCCAGCGCACGCGTTCGAGGACGCGGTGGCTGCCGTCGACGATCTCGAAGCTCACCGGGGTGACGGAACGCTTGAAGCGGCTGCTGTGGTACAGGACATCCACCGCCACGGTGCGGTTGCCCAGATGTTTCTCCAGGAACGTGGACTGGAATTCCCAGCGCTGGTCACCCTCGCGGGGGCGGGAGGTGTACTCGATGCCCTGGCCGTCGTCGCCCAGGTGGTAGCCGATGGTGAGTTCATGGGTCTGACGGGTGTGGATCCAGAGGCCTTCACTGAGGAGGCTGTTGAAGACCTCCAGGTGGCGGGGACCATCCTGCACGAGGCGGGACTGGTCGATCTGCAGCAGGAGTTGGGCCAGGCAGAGCTTGCGCCGGGCCTCGTACCGCTCCCGCTCGCTGTCGCCGTGGAAGGACAGCCCCAGGAGTTCGCGCAGGTCGCCGCAGGCACGCACACGGTCGAGGGTCCTCACGTGATCGCGACTTCCGGTCGGCAGCAGGGCGATGATCGAGTCGAGGTAGATGTCGGATTCGGTCAGGTA
>JAUUZX010000236.1 GCA_030592025.1 bacterium
CGGCCACGCCCTTTGCCGGCGTGGCGCAATTGCCGCCGGGCCACACGGCGGTGATGGAGGCCGACCCCCGGGGGGCGCCGCCGCCTTCGCCCCTGCCGGGGCAGCTGCGGATCAGGCGCTACTGGCATCCCGAGTTCCTGCCCGCGGACGAGGACCGGCGCGCCGTCGCACCCGCCGAGGTGAAGCGCATGGCCGAGGAGGTGCGCGAGTCCCTCGTGGCGGCCGCGACCATCCGTTTGCGCGCGGACGTGCCCGTGGGGGCCTACCTCTCGGGGGGCCTGGACTCGTCGACCACCACGGCCCTGATCCACCGCTACACCGACCACCGGCTCAAGACCTTTTCGGTGGGCTTCGTCGACAAGGAATTCGACGAGTCGGGATGGCAGCTCGCCATGGCCCGCCACATCGGCACCGAGCACGTCACGGTGAAGGTGGACGCCGAGAACATCGCCGGCCGCTTCGCCGACGTGGTGTGGCTGGCCGAAAGCCCCCTCCTGCGCACGGCGCCGGCGCCCCTGCACGCCCTGTCCGGGCTGGCCCACGCCGAGGACTTCAAGGTGGTGCTCACGGGCGAGGGCGCGGACGAGGTCTTCGTGGGCTACAATATTTTCCGCGAAGCTAAAGTGCGCCGTTTCTGGGCCCGCGACCCCGGTTCCCGCGCCAGGGCGCTCCTGCTGACCCGCCTGTACCCGTATTTGTCCCAGTCGCCCCCGGAGTTCCTGCGCCGCTTCTACGGCCAAGGGCTGGAGGATGTCGACGACCCCTTCTATTCCCACCGGCCCCGCAGGCACAACACCGGGGGCGTGGCCAAATTGCTGGCTTTCGACGCCACCGAGGCTTTGCAGGGGGCCGAGGAGCGGTTGGCGGCGTCCCTGCCGGCGGCCTTCGCCGAGTGGGGTGCCGTCGCCCGGGCCCAGTACGTGGAGATGACGACGTTCCTGGCCGGCTACCTCCTGAATTCCCAGGGGGACCGCATGCTCATGGGGAATTCGGTCGAGGGCCGGTTCCCGTTCCTGGACCACGAACTGGCCGCCGTGGCGGCGCGTCTGCCGGCCTCGGTGAAGCTTCAGTCCCTCGTCGAGAAGGCGATATTGAAGGAGAGCGTTGCGGATCTGCTGCCTGCGAGTATCCTGAAACGACCGAAGCAGCCCTACCGTGCCCCCGACAGCACCAGTTTCGCCGGTCCCGAAGGCCGCGCGCTGGTGGACCGATTCCTGGGTGAGGCCCCGGGCAGCCTCTGGGACGACCGCAGGGTGGGGGCCCTGATGCGCAAGTGGGAAGCCGGCCGTCTGGCCAGCGCCCGCGACAACATGGCCTTCGTGGCCGCGCTCAGTGGACGCATCCTGGAGCACGAGTTCGGTCCGGGTTTCCCCGACCGACTGGCAGCGGCCGAGTTGGCCCCGGCGGATCTCGCCTGGCGCCCATGACCCCGCGCCAACCGACCCCGATCCCCGCAGCGACGGGGATGGACAGGGAGCGACTGAAACATGCGTGACAAGATCCGCGACTACATCATCGAGAACTTCCTTTTCGGTGACGCCGAGCCCATGTCCGACGACGGCATGTCCCTCCTGGACGAGGGCATCATCGACTCCGTGGGCGTCATGGAGCTGGTGGCCTTCCTGGAGGCCGATTTCGGCATCAGCGTCGGCGACGAGGAACTCGTCCCGGACAACCTCGATTCGGTGGCCAACCTGATCGCATTCGTGGACCGCAAGCGGGCCGCGGCCTAGGCCCGTCGTGCCCAACTCCTACACACCCGTCCACACCCTCCTCGAACGCACCGCCGATACCCGGGGCGACGCGATGGCCATCGTCCGTGGTGATCGCCGCTGCACCTGGGCGGACGTGGAGGCCGAGGCCAACCGCATGGCCCACCTCCTGCGGAGCCTGGGCGTCGGGCCCGGTGACCGGGTCGGGCTGCTCGTGGACAACGGCGTCCGCTACGTCACCAGCTACTTCGGGATCCTCAAGGCGGGGGGGTGCGTCGTGTCCCTCAACGCGGCCAACCGCGCCGAGTCCCAGCGCAAGCTGCTGGCCGACGCGGGGGCCAAGGTCCTCGTGACCAAGGCGGCCCAGGTGCGCCGCGACCTGCCGACCATCGTCGCGGACCTGCCCGAACTGCAGCACTTGGTGCTGGACCGGGCCGCGCCCCACTGGGCGTTGCCGGCGGGGCTGGGGGTCGTGACGGCCGAGCGGGTGGAGGCCATGCCCACGGACCGGCTCGACCTGACGGTGGACGTGGAGAGCCCGGCGACCATCCTCTACACCAGCGGATCGACCGGTGTGCCCCGGGGCGTGACCCTGCTGCACCGCAACCTGGCGGCCAACACCCGCCAGATCCTCGACTACCTGGAACTGACGGCCGACGATTCGGTGCTCGTCGTCCTGCCCTTCCACTACAGCTTCGGCAAGTCGCTGCTCCTGACCCACACGGCCGTCGGCGCCCGGCTCGTCGTGGACAACCGCTTCGCCTACCCGGCGACCATCGTCGACGCCATGGTCGAGCACGCGGTGACCGGCTTCTCGGGCGTGCCCTCGACCTACGCCATCCTGGCCGCCCGCACGGACTTCCTCACCCGCCCCCTGCCGGCGTTGCGCTACCTGACCCAGGCCGGCGGCGGCATGTCCCCGGCCCTGACGCGGCAACTCCAGGCGACCCGCGGCCAGACGTCCAAGCTGTTCGTCATGTACGGGCAGACCGAGGCCGGCGCACGCCTGAGTTGGGTGCCGCCCGAGCGCCTTGACGAGAAGCTCGGCTCCATCGGCGTGGGCATCCCCGGGGTGGACCTCACGGTGCAACGGCCCGACGGCACCGCCTGCGACGTCGACGAGGTGGGGGAAGTGGTGGCCCGGGGCGACAACATCATGCGCGGCTACTGGAACGATCCCGACGAGACGGCTCTCGTGATCCGGGACGGGGCGCTCTACACGGGCGATCTCGGCCGACGGGACGCCGACGGCTTCATCTTCCTGGTGGACCGGGTCAAGAACATGATCAAGGCGGGGGCCAACAGGGTGAGCGCGCGGGAGATCGAGGACGCCATCGCCGACCTGGAGGGGGTCATGGAGGCCTGCGTCGTGGGCGTGCCCGACGAGCTGCTGGGCGAGGCCATCGAGGCCCACGTCGTGCCCGCGCCCGGGGCCGACCTGGACGAGCGCAAGGTGCTGGCCCACCTGCGGACCCGCCTGGCCCTGTTCAAGCTGCCCCGCGTCGTGCACTTCCGCAATGATCTGCCCCGCAACAGCTCCGGCAAGATCGTCAAGGGCGACCTCTAGCCGATCGTCGCCGATTTTCCCGACACCAGCATGGTTTCGCCGGTCCGGCTCAGTCCTCTTCGGGATCGATCGGGGCGTCGAGTACCGGGTCGCGGCCCTCGCGCCAGGCGCGGAGTCCCTCGGCGGTCTCCAGGGACGACCAGCACTGCTGCTGGGTTTCCCATTCGTAGGAGAGCGTCTCGGTCATGTCCATGTTGCGGGTCTGCTGGACGCCGAGTTTGGTCAACTGGACGGCGGGCTGGGGGAGCCGGCGCAGGTTGGCCAGCAGGGTGTCGATCTCGTCCTCCCAGGTGTCCTCGCCGAAGAGACGGTCCACCAGACCCAGCTGCCAGGCCTCCTCGGCGCCGACGGTGCGGCCGGACCACAGGAATTCCAGGGTGCGGCTGGGGCCGATGAGTCCGGGCAGCGTGTGGAGCAGCCCCCAACCGGGGATGAGGCCCGCCTGCATGGCCGTGGCGGTGAAGCTGGCCGAACGCGAGGCCAGGCGGATATCCGCCGCGAGGAAGAACCCCAGGCCCATGTCCCGGACGTCGCCGCGGGTGGCGGCCACCACCGGCTTGGGGAAGTCGCGGATCAGGTTGACGACCCGGCTGGAGATCTCCTCGTCCGCCGCCAGGGTCTCGAAGGCCGTGTCGTCGCCATGGCCCTCGGCGAGCCCGTCGAGGTGGTGGTGCAGCTCGAAGGCGTGATCGCCGTCGGTGAACAGGACGACCCGCACGGCGTTGTCCTCCTGCAGGCGCAGCATGAGATCGACGAGCTCGTCGCACAACTCGCCCAGCTCGGGCGCGCCGGGGCCGATGAGACGCAGGCGGGCGTAGCCGTCGAGGATCTCGCAGTCGAAGTTCTGGTATTCCATGGGTGGTCCCTCCTGGGGCCGGGTCGGTGGCGTCGCGCGTTCGCCGCAAACATACGCCATGGGACGTTTCTGTCCAGCCGTTCGACTGGACACGGGCCCGACCGTGGTTTAGGCTGGTTGTCCGCGCTGCACGAGGGGTGTGCGGCGGGAAAGGACCCCCGGAGTGCGCATTTTCCTCACCGGAGCCACCGGCCTCGTCGGCCGGCGACTCGTGCCCCGTTTTGTCGACCTGGGCCACGAGGTCGTCGTCGTGAGCCGGGATCCCGGAGGGGCCCGCGATCTGCTGCCGAAG
>JAUUZX010000435.1 GCA_030592025.1 bacterium
AGCGCACACCGGGACAGGAACAACTCGTTGTGGGAAGTGAACCTGCTGGATCTGTTGATCCGTCACAGCAACGCGAACCACAAGCGCGAGACGATCGCCTGGTCGAAACGTCGGCAGGCGAGTGCAGAGCGTCTTGCGATCCTGCTGGTATGGCGCAACTACGTGAAGGGTAGGCAGGAGAAGGTGCGAGGTAGCCCGACGCCTGCGATGACCAAGGGGATGGTGGACAGGCCATTAGCGATCCAGGAAATACTGAGTGGGCGGATCTTCAGGACGCGCTGTGAGTTGCCCCCTCGTTGGGATGCGTACTACGAACGAAGTGTGGGAACCAGGGCGTTGGCGAAGCAAAGGCGGCATGAGTTGACGATGGCGTTCTAGAGAACTCCCGTCACCGGCCACACCGGCGAGGGGAGCAGTACAGACACACTCTCGGAGGCACAACTCAATATTTCTTCCTGCAGATCGAAAAATACAGATTTCCCCGACTTAATGTTTCACCCCGGCGTCCCGATAACCTGAAAGCTCCGCGCTGGCCGTCGCCCCGAGCTCGCGCCGCATCCCAGGTAGGACGCCGAGGTACCCATGACCGAACTGGACCGAACTGGATTATTCACGGCCGCACCGGTCGGCGCAGTGAACACCGCCCTGCGCCAGTTGCTCACCCTGAACCAGTGCCCCTGGTTCGGCGACCTGTGCCTCGCCCTGCCCGTGCCTCTGCTCATCGTCAACGACACCGGCCACGCGGTCCTGGCCAACGAGCCCTTTTCCAATCTGGTGGAAACGCTGCCCGACGCCGACGTCGTCGGCGCCCTCACGGATCCCGATGAAATCGAGCGGCTCGGCCTCGACCGTCGACCCCTGACCGTCCTGGGCGAGGACTACACCATCCTCACTTTGACCGTCTCGGCCACGGATCGCCACCGCCGTGCCCTGGATCGCATGTTCCTCCACGACCTGCTCAACACCGCCGGCGGCATGCAGGGCCTGTCCCATGTCATGGACGACGCCCCCCCCGAAGAGGTGCCGACACTCCAGGCCACGGTGCGCAGCCTGGCGGAGCAGCTGGTCGACGAGATCACGACCCAGCGGGATCTGGTCGCCGTCACCGACGGCGAGACCGCCCACGACCTCCGCCCCACGGACAGCGCCGAGGCCCTGCGCCTAGTCGCCGCCCGGTACCGGAACCACCCCATCACCGAGGGTCGGCACATCGTCCTGGCCACGGGCAGCAACGCGGGCTACATGGTCACCGAACCCGTGATCCTCGGCCGGGTGCTGGGGAACATGGTGAAGAACGCCCTGGAGGCCAGCCCCACGGACGCGACCATCACCCTGGACTGCGGCCGGCGCGACGGTCGTTTCTGGTTCTCGGTGCACAAACCGGGAGAGATCGCTGCTGCGGTGCGCGGACGGATCTTCGAGGCGTCGTACTCGACCAAGGGTTACGGTCGGGGGTTGGGTCTGGCCAGCATGAGGACGCTGGCCGAGCGGCACCTCGCGGGCGACATCAGCTTCGAGAGCAATGCCGCCCGCGGGACGACCTTCCGGATCAGTCTGCCTGACGGCGCGCCCTGACGATCAACCACACCCCGGCGATCACCAGACCCAGGGGCCACCAGTCCTCGAGCCAATTCATGCTCAAGCCGAACTTCCGGTTGAGGAAGAGCAGCGTGCCCGCCACCACCAGCACCACACCGATGGGCAGGGAGCCCTGGAGCCCCGGCACCTCGAAGTCGTCGGGCAGGATCTCCCCCGTGAGGCCGTCGATCGCACGGTTGTAGTGGTTGGCCCGACGGCTGGCGTCGATCATGTTGTAGATCCAGAAAAACGCCAGGAAGACGCCGAACAACGGCGCCATGCCACCCACACCCAGGCTCAGGAACGTGATGTTCATGGCGACGATGATGATGTACATGAAGCCCTGGGGGTAGTACCCCACGTAGACCTGCCCCAGACCGGGCATCATCGAAAGCAGGGCCGCGAGTACCGGCGACTTGTAGGCGCGGACGGAGCTCTTGCCCGGGGCGCGGGGGGCCGCGGGCGGCGGGGGATCCTGGTAGGCGACACGTTGGGTGTCTTGCAGTTCGCTGTTCATGGGTCGGTCTCCTTGTTTATGGTCCAACGTCTTGTCCAGTTGTCTCATGGTTTGCCCACCAGGCGGACCACGCCGCCCGGCCGGATTCGAGTGCGGTGAGGGCTTCGACCGCCGCCGCTGCGGGGTCCCGGTCGGCCACGGCGGCCAGCGCCGAGTCCAGGTGGTGCCCCAACGCGGCCCGTGCCGATTCCGAATTGGCGGAACGCCGCTGCCGGTCGCCGCTGACCTCCGCCCACCCCGCGTCGATGCCGCGGCGCGCGGCCATCAGGGCGTTGTCGGTCGTGGCCTCGACACGGATGGTCATCCAGGCCACGGCCGTTCCGGTCAGGGGCATGCCCGCCGGACCCGCCTGCACCGCGGACAGCGCCTTCTGGGGCGCTCCTCGCAGAGGCGATCCGGGCGTGACCGTGACCAGCACGATCGCAATGGTGGCAGCGTAGGCCACCTGCATGGCGAAGTCCGGCACGAGGATGCGCTTCTGCCACCAGCGACCGACCCGGTCCATCAGGCCGGCGGGACCGCTGCGGGCCACGATGGCCCGGCGGCGCGCCACGGCCGCTTCGCTCCGGCCGCTGGTCCGCGCGACCACGGCCGCCGTGAACCCCGGCCCCGGATCCAGGTCGGCCAACGACACCAGGTCGTCGCCCAGGCGGGTCAGGACCAGGGCCACGGTCCGGCACCCGGCGCAGTGCTCGAGGTGCTGCTGGACGAGTTGGCGGTCCAAGGACGGGAGCGCCCCATCGGTGAGGTCCGGCAGCAGTTCCAGGGCGCGGCGGCAGGGTG
>JAUUZX010000227.1 GCA_030592025.1 bacterium
CCTGCCCGTCCGCGCCCAGGCGCCATGACGTCATCCCGGAGGCTCTCGTGAGGCGCCGCTTGTTCCCATCCACCCTGTTGGCCCTCGCCGCCCTGCTCGGCGCCTGCGTGGGTGACAGGTCCACGGATCCGGAACGGCCCAACCCCTTCGGGTCGACGACCCACGCCACCTGGAGCCTCACCCACGGCACGGTGGTCGGCGCCCCCAGTGATTCCTGCGCAAGCCCCGTCGCATGGGTCGAGGACGAGACCCGCCTGCTGAGCGTGACCTTCGTCGAGGGCACCTGGTCGGGCCTCACCTTTTCGGGGGCCTGGTTCTTCCACCAGCAGTTGTGGGAGGATTACGAGATCTCGGGCACCCTCGAAGTCACCATCGACCCGGCGGACTCCCTCGTCACGTCCTTCACCGTCGACCAGACCATCGTGTGGAACCTGAGCGAGGATTTCCATCGGCACGAGACGGCCACCATCGTCTACAACGGCCCGGGCCTGGCGTTGAGCGAGGACGACTACGGCTACGTGTTCCGGCTCTTCGGCGAGGAGTGCTGCGACGGTCTGGTGGCCACCTGGAAAACGTGGCTCGCCGAGGAGCCCGATTGCACCTACACCGCCGAAGGCATCTCCTGCGAGGATCTCTCCACCATCCACGTGGGCTTCTACCCGCGCCCCTGACCCCCGCTCACCGGTAGAGACTCTTGATCGCCCCCCAGGACATCCCGTCCGCCGGCACGGCATTGGTGGCCGTGATGGTGTAGCTCCCGGTGGTCCCCGGTTCGAAGGTCGTGACCACCAGGAAATAGTAGGTCCCCGGCGTGAGGGTGACCCCGTCATCGAGCATGACGCCCGGCCCCCAGGGGAAGGGACCGTCCTCGTCGTCGGCGAGGATCGCGTCGGCCAGGGGAGCCTCCGGATCGAAGCTGCAGTAGAGAAAGAGCATGAGATCGAAGTCGGGAGGATCGGCCGCGACGTCGATCTCGATGGGGGCGGTCGTGTCGACGAGGAAGCCATGGACGTCGTAGTAGCAGTCGGCCGCCGACGCACCGGCCAGGGGCGCGCCGCAACCCAGAAAGGTAGCGTCAAAACCGCCGGACATGGGGCGGTGCCAGGTGGCCGACCCTGTGCCGAGGGTGCCGTCCACATCCTGCAGGGCGAGCACCCCCGCGGCCCCGGCGACGGCGACCGCGCCCAGGAGCAGGACCATCGTGACCCACGGGATGAACCACCGGGTGTTCATGTCGCGTCTCCTCCCGTTCGAGTGCCTACTCGCTGCGGCCGGCCAGATCGAGGCAGAAAGCGAACTCCAGGGCCGTCTCCTCCAGGCTCCGGTAGCGGCCGGATTTTCCGCCGTGCCCCGCGTCCATGTTGGTGTGCAGGAGCAGGATGTTGTCGTCGGTCTTCATGGCCCGCAGCTTCGCCACCCACTTGGCCGGTTCCCAATACTGGACCTGGCTGTCGTGCAGGCCCGCCGTCACGAGCAGGGCGGGATAGTCCTGGGCCGTCACGTTGTCGTAGGGCGAGTAGGACAGCATGTAGTCGTAGGCCGCCTTCTCCAGGGGGTTGCCCCACTCGTCGTACTCGGAGGTCGTCAGGGGGATGGTGTCGTCGAGCATGGTCGTGATCACGTCGACGAACGGCACCGCCGCCACGACGCCCCGCCACAGCTCCGGCGCCTCGTTGACGACCACGCCCATGAGCAGGCCGCCCGCCGAACCGCCCATGGCGAAGAGCCGGTCGGCGGAGGTGTAGCCCGCGGTGACGAGGTGTTCGCCGCAGTCGATGAAGTCGGTGAAGGTGTTCATCTTCTTCGCCAGTTTCCCGTCCTCGTACCAACCGCGGCCCATCTCCTGGCCACCGCGGATGTGGGCGATGGCGAAGACGAAACCCCGGTCCAGGAGGCTGAGGCGGGTGGAGCGGAAATCGGCGTCGACGGAGTAGCCGTAGGACCCGTAGGCGTAGAGCACCAGGGGCGCCTCGCCATGGCGCTCGAAGCCCTTGCGGTACACGAGGGAGATGGGCACCGGCGTGCCGTCCCGCGCCGTGGCGTGCAGGTACTCGGACTGATAATTGTCGGGGTCGAAACCGCCGAGCACCTCCTGCTGCTTGATCAGGGAGCGCTCACGGGTCGCCATGCCGTAGGCGTAGGTCGACCGCGGCGTGGTCAGGGAACTGTATCCGTACCGCAGCACGTCGGTGTCCATCATGGGGTTGTAGGCCGTCCAGGTCCTCCAGGTGGGCTCGCCGAAGTCCAGGTCGTGGGACGCCCCCGTGGCCATCTCGATGACCCGCAGATACCGCAGGCCACCCCGCCGCTCGGTCATCACCAGGTAGTCCTTGAAGACGTCGAAGGCCTCCAGCATCACCTCGTCCCGGTGGGGGATGACCTCGCGCCACTGGGCGAGCCAGGTCTTGTCGAGGGGGCACTCCATGAGGCGGAAATTCATGGCGTGCAGGTTGGTCAGCACGAGGAAACGATCACCCTGGTGGTCGATGTCGTACTCCAGATCCCGCTGCCGGGGCTGGAAGACCTCGAAGGCGCCGGTCGGGTCGTCCGCAGCGAGCAGGCGGTGCTCGCTGCTCAGGGTCTGATGGGACGAGATGACGAGGTAGCGGTCCGACTTGGTCCGCCACACCCGGCAACCGAAGGTGTCGTCCTCTTCCGTGAAAACGAGCACGTCGTCGGTGGCGTCGGTGCCCAGAACGTGCCGCCAGACCTGGTACGAGCGGAGGGTCTCCGGGTCCTGGCGGCTGTAGAAGAGGGTGCGGTTGTCCAGGGCCCAGGTGACGTTGCCCGTCACCTGGGGGATGGCGTCGGGCAGGAGTTCGCCGGTCTCCAGATTCTTCACGCGCAGGGTGTAGAAGCGGCGGCCGACGGTGTCCACGCCGTAGACGAGCAGGCGGTTGTCCGGGCTCACCTCGGCGCCCCGCAGGGAGAAGTAGCCGAGGCCCTCGGACAGGGCGTCACCGTCGAGCATGATCTCCTCGGGACCCTCCATGGAGACGGCGCGACGGCAGTGCAGGGCGTACTCGCCACCCGCCCGGTAGCGCGTGTAGTACCAGTGGCCCCGCAGCTCGTAGGGCGCGGACGATTCGTCCTCCTTGATGCGGCCCTTCATCTCCTCGAAGAGGGTCGCCCGCAGCTCGTCGCCGTGGGAGAAGGCCGCCTCGGTGTAGGCGTTCTCGGCCTCGAGGTAGGCGATGACCTCCGGGTCATCCCGGTCCTTCATCCAGTAGTAGTCATCGATCCGGGTGTGGCCGTGGGCCGTCAGTTCATAGGGCACCTGGCTGGCTTTCGGCGGCTGGGGGCCGCGTCCGCAACCGGCGCCCAGGGAAGCCAGGATCATCATCGCGATCACCTTTGTCCTCGGGGTCATCTTCTTCACCTTTCGGCAGCCACCAGGATCTCGGTGGCCAGGAACGGAACGTTGGTGCTGTCGGGGCCGAACAGGGTCCGGCGGGCGAGCCGACGCAGTGTCTCTCCGGGCAGCATGTCCATGGGTGCGGTGAGGCGGCAGGTGCGGGTCACCCGGAACCCCGCGGCCGTCACGAGTCCTACGATGTCGCGCCGACGGTAGATGCGGGCGCGGGCCCAGCGGTCGTGCAGGACCCGGGGCCACCAGCTCACCAGGGGCACGCGATTCCACGGCAACAACGGCAGATCGGCCCCGTGGGTCTCGAAGATCCACCAGCGGTTGGGGACGGTCAGGATCAGGGTCCCACCGGGTCGGAGCACCCGCCGCATCTCCGCCAGGGCCGCCATCTCGTCGGGCACGTGCTCGAGCACGGTGAAGCTCATCACGGCGTCGGCCGCCCCGTCGGCCAGGGGGATCGGACCGCCGCCGGTGGCCAGCAGGTCGACCCGATCGTCCAGCCCCCGTTCCGTCGCGACCCGCCGGAAGTCCACCAGGAACTCCTCGCTGATGTCCACGCCGGCCAATCGTGCGCAATGATCCGCGAAGCACAGGGTCTGGGCCCCGTTGCCGCAGCCGAAGTCCACGAGCAGGCCGCAGGACTCCGGCAGCAGGGGCGCCACCAGGCGCCGCCGGCGTTGGAGGATGAACCCGCCGGCCGCGGCGGGCATGCCCGTCGCCAGGTGGGCCGGTCGGCCGGTGGCTGCGCTGTCGGTGCCGGGATTCACAAGCCCTGCCTTCTCTGTTACGCTGCCCGCCATGAACGATGATGACCACAACGACGACGATCTCACCGCCGAGGCGCGCGCCCACCGGCCCTTCAGCCTGGCCGAGGCCATCGGCCGCGCCGGAAGCGGCAACCTCAAGGGCGCCTCCCCGGTGGCCGGTACCGAGCAGGTGCTGGCCGGTGTCGAGGAGCTCCTGGACCGCCATCTGCGCGACCCCGAAGGCTCCCTGGCCCGCACGCTGCTGTCCCGGCTCCGGGACGACACGCCCCTGCTGGCCCGGCATTTCGGGGACCCCCGGGGGGCCCTCGTCGCCTGCGTCCGCCGGCAACTGACCGACCTGGCCGACCTGGTCCGCGATACGGACG
>JAUUZX010000319.1 GCA_030592025.1 bacterium
CCGACCGTCCGCAGGGAAATTGCGCATGTTGTGAAGTCCATCGAGCCTCTTGAGCGCGATCATCTCCTGAACAGAGAGGTATTTCGTGATGTACTCCCCAGCGTCCCATCAGCTCCAAAATTCGAGTTTAACTCAACTGTTGGCAGGATGATGCCGACGTATCAATCGAAGAAACGCCGCAGAAGTGAACCCCTGGGTGTTTGTTTCTTGACAAAAGCTGTTTGAATAAAAACATTTGATGCGCGGCCGTCCAAGGGCGCCCGCCAGTCACCAAATCAGGAGTTTCCGAACTCCGTCCTCGGGGAGGGGACATCCATGGCTCAATACTTCCTCGAACGCGATCGGGTCGCCGATTTCGTCGCGCATCTCATGGGGCAGAAGACCGTCTTCGCACCGCACCGCAAGGGGCAGAAGTCCTTCGCCTTCGCGCGGGTCGAGGATGGGGCGGAGGTGGTCCTGGACTACGACCGCACGATGCAATCGGTGAAGAAGTTCTTCCTGCCGCCCCGGGAGGAATTGCTGACCTTCGACCTGGTCGAGAACGCCGCGAACCTGTCCGAGGCCAAGCCCAGCGATGCCGTGTTCTTCGGCGTCCATTCCTACGACGTGGCCGCCGTCCAACGGCTGGACTACAACTTCATCCAGGGCAACCCCGAGCGGAACTATCTGACCCGACGTCAGGGCGCCGTGTTCGTCGGCGTCTCGTTCGAACCGGACACCTACCACTTCTCCGGTTCGGTGGGCATCGACCCCTACGACACGACCGGTTGCGACATGTTCCTGACCAAGCTCCTGGACGGCTACGTCCTCGAGACGCTGACCCCCGTCGGCGACAAGCTCACGGCCGGGTTCGACGTGCCGCCCCACGAGGCCGGCAAGCCGGCGCGCGGTCACTTCCATCAGCACATCTACCTGCCCCAGGCCAAGCTCGGCGAGGTCATGACCCGCAGCTACGGCCACGACGTGTGGGCCGAGACCGCCGAGAAGTGCGTGGGCTGCGGGACCTGCAACCTGGTCTGCCCCACCTGCTACTGCTTCGACGTCGACGAGAACGTCGACATCACCGTCACCAAGGGCAACCGCGAGCGAACCTGGGACGGGTGCATGCTGCGCAGCTTCACCGAGGTGGCCGGCGGCGAGGTCTTCCGCGAGGATCTGGGGGCCCGCCAGCGGCACCGGGTGTTCCGGAAGTTCAAGTACATCAGTGACGAGACGGGCGAGCCCTGGTGCGTGGGCTGTGGACGCTGCACCGCCAGTTGCACCGCCGGCATCAGCATCGTCAACATCGTGAACCGCCTGATCGGCGACGCGGAGCACGCCGCCGTCGCACCGATCTAGGCAGAGCATCCACCCGGCCAACGGTCGGGGCAGTACGGGAGAGAGGCATGAAACTTAACGAACTTCAGACGCCCGCCGAACTGGAGGATCTCTACCTTCCGGTCATGGCGACGATCACGGACGTCAAGAAGATGACCGATCTGGAGACCCTCTACACGGTGGAGCTGCCCGAGGGCAGGGAGTTGGGCCACGGGCCCGGCCAGTTCGTCCAGGTCTCGATCTTCGGTGTGGGCGAGGCGCCCTTCTCGATCTCGTCGTCGCCCACCCGGCGCGGCGTCTTCGAGATGGGCATCCGCAAGGTCGGCATGCTGACCGAGGTGCTCGAGGGCTACCGGCCCGGCACGAAGATCGGCATCCGCGGGCCCTTCGGCACCGGCATCGACCTGACGGCATTCGAGGGCAGGGACGTGCTGATCGTAGCGGGGGGCATCGGGCTGGTGCCCATGCGTTCCATGATCAACTACGTCATCGACAACCGCGACCACTTCGGCCGCCTGATCATCTGCTACGGCAGCCGCAGCGACGAGGAACTGCTCTTCACCGACGAGCTCGCCCAGTGGGAGAAGGACCCGAAGATCGAGTACCACGTCACCGTGGACAAGGGGTCCCCGGACTGGCAGGGGAACACCGGCGTCATCACCACGCTGATCCCGGGCCTCGACCTGGACCTGGAGAACACGGTGTGCTGCGTGTGCGGCCCGCCCATCATGTACCGCTTCGTGCTGCTGGCCCTCAAGAGCCGCGTGCTGCCCGAACGGAACATCTGGATGTCCCTGGAGCGGCGGATGAAGTGCGGGGTCGGCAAGTGCGGCCACTGCCAGATCAACAACTCGTACGTCTGCCAGGACGGGCCCGTGTACCACTACCCAGAGATCAAGGGTCTCCAGGAGGCGCTGTGATGGCGAGCAAACCCCGCGTCGCGATCTTTGATTTCACGGGCTGCGAGGGCTGCGAGCTCAACCAGCTGAACTTCGAGGACCAGCTGCTGGACATCCTGGCCCACGTGGACATTGTCGAGTGGCGCGAGGCCATGGACGACCGGGCCGACGAGTACGACATCGCCTTCGTCGAAGGCGCACTCTCGACGCCCGACTGCATCGCGCGCATCCACGAGGTCAGGCGCAAGGCCAAGGTCCTGGTGGCCCTCGGCGCCTGCGCGGTGAGCGGCGGCATCAACGCGATCAAGAACACGCACCCCATCGAGGATGTGCGCGAGGAGGTCTACGGCAAGGACAAGTACCTCTTCCCGACCCTCCCCGCGCTGCCCCTGTCGGCGGTGGTGAAGGTGGACTACAACGTCCGCGGCTGCCCCATGACCCAGCTCGAGTTCCTGAAGGTCTTCACCGCCCTGGTCATGGGCAAGGAGCCGATGGAGCCCGACAACGCCGTGTGCGTCGAGTGCAAGCTCAAGGAGAACGAGTGCGTGTACGAGAAGGGCATGATCTGCCTGGGCCCGGTCACGCGGGCGGGCTGTGACGCCCACTGCCCGAGCGTTGGTCAGTACTGCACCGGGTGCCGCGGTCTCGTGAGCGAGCCCAACCTGCAGGGCATGGAGGAGATCCTCACCACCCACGGCCTGTCCGTGGACGAGGCCTGGAAGCGCCTCGAGCTCTACAACGCCAACCAGCTCGAGGGGGTCCAGCGATGAGCACCAATCTCGACATCAACGTCAAGCACCTGACCCGCGTGGAGGGTCACGGCAACATCGTGGTGAACATGCGGGAGGGCGTGCTGGAGAAGGCCCAGCTCGAGATCGTCGAGGCGCCCCGCTACTTCGAGGCGATGCTGAAGGGGCGCAGCTTCCACGAGGCGGCGATCATCACGTCGCGCATCTGCGGCATCTGTTCCCTCGGCCATCAGATCACGTCGTTGAAGACCACGGAGCAGGCCCTCGGCCTGGAGGTCAGCGAGCAGACGGTGCTGCTGAGGAAGCTGCTCATCGACGGCGCGACCATCCAGTCGAACATCCTGCACGCCTACTTCCTGGCGGCGCCGGACCTGATGGGCGTGGGCTCGGTGTTCCCCCTGGTGGAGACCCATCCCGAGGTGGTCCTGCGGGCCCTGCGCATGAAGCGCCTGGCCAACGACATCGGCGACGTGGTCAGCGGCCGGGCCGTGCACCCCATCACGCCGGTGCCCGGCGGCTTCACCCGCATCCCCACGGAGAAGGAGCTGCTGGGCCTGAAGCAGCGTCTCCTGGACGACATGGTGCCGGATTTCCTGGCGACCATCGACACCATGGAGGCCCTGGCCGCCGCCATCCCCGACTTCACCCGCGAGACCGAGTTCATCTCGCTGCGTTCGGAGGACGAGTACGGCCTCTACGACGG
>JAUUZX010000356.1 GCA_030592025.1 bacterium
CGGCAGGAGTTGGCGGTGCAGATGAACAGGACCTTCAAGCGGGGTCCTCCGCCGGCGCGATGTCCACCAGGGGATCCCCCTGGCCGACGATCTGGTCGTTCTCCACGTGGACCTTGGCCACGAGGCCAGCGACGGCCGCGGTCAGGTCGGTCTCCATCTTCATGGACTCCATGATCACGACCGTCTGCCCCTCCTCCACCTCGTCGCCCTCAGCCACGAGCACCCGCACGATCTTGCCGGGCATGGCGGCCGTGACGACGGGACCGCCGGCGACCGCCTCGTCCTCTTCCTGATCCGGGTCGTGGAGCGAGACCTGGCGCACCCGTCCCGCCCTGAAGACCTGGAGGTCGCCTCCCTTGCCGGCCACGAGCAGGCGATGCCGCCCGGACCCGTCGGTGAGGAACCAGCCGCCCTCCCCGTCGGGCGCCACGTCCATGTCGAGGGGACGGCCGTTCACCGCCAGGCGCCAGTCATCACCCTCACGGGTCACCTCGACCGCCACCTCTTCGCCGTCCATGTGAAAATGCAGTTGCACGTCGGCTCCTAACTCTGGTCCAGGCCATGGAGACGGAAGGCGCCCAAGCTCGCCCAGGGACCGGCGGGCGCAGGGGCGCCGCCGACGGCCGTGGTCGAGGTCGTGCCCGCACGCCGGCGTGTGAACTCCGCGAGGGCCGCCGCCGCCAGAACCAAATCCCGGTCATCGGTCGCCTCGGGGCGCCAGTCGGGCAGACGCTCGGCCAGGAACCCCGTGTGCAGGTCGCCGGACCGGAAGGTCCCGTCGGCCAGGATGGCCAGCAGGTACTCGATGTTGGTGGTCGGCCCCAGGACGGCGTAGTCCCGCAGGGCCGCCATGGCGCGCGCGATGGCCGATTCGCGGTCGGCCCCGTGGACGCTCAGCTTGGCGATGAGCGGGTCGTAGTACATGGATATTTCGTCCCCGGACCGCACCCCCGTGTCGACGCGCACACCCGGCCCCCGGGGCTCCTCCAGGGCCAGGATCTCGCCCAGGGACGGCATGAAGTCGCGCCCGGGGTCCTCGGCGTACACCCGGCACTCGATGGCGTGGCCACCCACGGCCAGATCGTCCTGGGACCAGGGCAGGGGATGGCCCGCCGCCACCTCGAGCTGGGCCCGGACCAGGTCCTGGCCCGTCACCCACTCGGTGACCGGATGCTCCACCTGCAGGCGGGTGTTCATCTCCAGGAAGTAGAAGCCGCCGTCCTGGTCCAGCAGGAACTCGACGGTCCCGGCGCCCTCGTAGCCCACGGCACGGGCCGCCGCCACCGCGGCCTCGCCCATGCGGGCCCGCAGATCGTCGTTCAGGGCGGGCGAGGGCGACTCCTCGATGATCTTCTGATGCCGACGCTGGATGGAGCACTCGCGCTCGAAGAGGTGCACGGCGTTGCCGTGGCGGTCACCGAAGATCTGGAACTCGACGTGGCGGGTCTTCTCGAGGTAACGCTCCAGGTAGACCTTGCCGTCGCCGAAGGCCTTGTTGGCTTCCCGGGCCGCAGCCTCGCAGGCAGCCAGGAGCTGGTCCGGCTCGGTCACCATGCGCATGCCCTTGCCACCCCCGCCGAAGGCCGCCTTGACCATGATGGGGAAACCCACCGTGGCGGCCGCCTTCGTCACCGCGTCGGCGGGCAGGGTCCCGTCCTCGGCGGGCGCGGGCAGCAGGGCCCCGGGCACGACGGGCACGCCGGCCTTCTCCATGATCGCCCGGGCGGCGGTCTTCTCGCCCATGGTCTCGATGACCTCGGGGGACGGCCCGATGAACACGATCCCGGCGTCGCGGCAGGCCCGCGCGAAGCCGGCGTTCTCTGCCAGGAAGCCGTAGCCGGGGTGGATGGCGTCGGCGCCGGTGTCCGTGGCCGCGGCCAGGATGAGATCCTGGCGCAGGTAGGACGCCCCCGGCTCCGGCGGCCCCAGCACCACCATCTGGTCGGCCAGCTCCCCGTGGAGGGCCCGGGTGTCGGCCTCCGAGACGACAGCCACCGTCGCCACGCCCATTTCCCGGCAGGCGCGCATCACCCGCACGGCGATCTCGCCCCGGTTGGCCACCAGAACCCGTTTGATGTTTCCGCTCACTGTCCGTCCTTTCCGACCGGTGGCAACGCCCAGGCTTCCTCGCGCACCCAGGGCGCGGGTTGCCGGGACGCGAAGGTCGCCAACGCCGCCTGGCCCTCGGGCCGGGTGCGGGCTTCGGCGATCATGCGCGCGCTCACTTCGGCGCTGCGGTTGAATCCGAGGGACTGCACGCCCTCCAGCAGGCTCTTCACCAGGCCCAGGGTCGCCGGTCCGCCCCGCAGCAGGCTCGTGACCGTCGTGCCCACCAGGTCGTCCAGGGCCTCCACGGAAGCCGCCAGACGGTCCACGAGGCCGATGGCGAGGGCCTGGTCCGCGTCCATGGGATCGCCGGTGAGGAACGCCACCCGGGCCGCACCGGCGCCGATGCGGTCGATCACCAGGGGAGCGATGACGCCGGGCACGATGCCCAGCCGGACCTCGGTGAAGGCGAAGCGCGCCGCCGGACCCGCAACCACGATGTCGCAGGCCGACACGAGGCCGACACCACCGCCGTAGGCCGGTCCCTGGACCCGCGCCACCACCGGCACCGGGCAATTGCGCACGGCCCGGAACATGGCCCCCATCTCGAGGGCCGCGGCGAGGTTGGTCTGGTAGTCGGCCGCCCCCAGTTCGCGCATCTCACCGAGATGGGCGCCGGCGCAGAAGACGTCCCCCACCGAGCGCAGCACCACCGCATGGGGCCGATGGCTACCGCCGGGGCCCATCTCGGCCGGTTGTTCCGGATCCAGGGGCGCGGGATCCCGGTAGGCCAGGTGCTCGAAGAGGTCGCGCAACCCGGCGATGGTCGCCGCGTCGAACGCGTTGCGCACCTCGGGGTTGTCGATGGTCACCACGAGCACGCGCTCGTGGACGGTCTGGCGGACGGTCATGGCCTCTCCTACATGCGGTAGACGCCGAACTTCACCGGCGCGATGGGGGCGTTCAGGGACATGGCCAGGCCGAGGCCGAGCACGTCGCGGGTCTGCGCGGGGTCGATGACGCCGTCGTCCCACAGGCGCGCGCTGCTGTAGTACGCGTGGCCCTCGTGCTCGTACTTGGCCACGATGGGGTCGACGATGGCCTTCTCCTGGTCCTCGGTCAGGCTCTCGCCCCGCCGGGCCATCTGGTCCTTCTTCACGGTGAGCAGCACCCCGGCGGCTTGCTCACCACCCATGACCGAAATCTTGGCCTGGGGCCACATGAACAGGAGGCGCGGCTGGTAGGCCCGGCCACACATGCCGTAGTTGCCGGCGCCAAAACTGCCGCCGACCACCACCGTGAACTTGGGCACGGTGCTGTTGCTGACGGCGTTGACCATCTTGGC
>JAUUZX010000100.1 GCA_030592025.1 bacterium
CATAGCTCCCGACTTTCACTTCGCCCAGCGTGCGGGCGGTTGGAGGGACGCTTCCGTTCGCCCACGTCCCGTTCTCTCCAATCCACCCGACGGATTGCAATCACGGTGCCCCGTTCCGTGGCCGTGGCGCCGACGTCGCGAAAACCGTTGCCGCGGATGCATGTGGAGCGGTTCGATCCCCCGCCGATGCCGTGTGGCCGGCGCGGCTCGTCATAGGATGCAGGGCGAAATACCCACGCCGCACCCCCGCCCTGATTGCAGTTTGCATGGGGCTATTCAAGGCCGCGCATGTCTTGTAACGGTAATTTAGACAATGACATACAACGTCTTCAGGGAGCGTTGGGGCACCACGTGGAGCCATGGGAAACTTGTGGGGCGGGGAGCCATCGACGACATTGAGGCCGGGCCCGCGGGCCCCGAAGGTCACCGAATTCCCCAGGTCCGGCGCCGGCCGCGGCGCCCGAGGAGATCGCCATGACGAAGGAAGTGCACGACCTCTGGCCCGAGCTCGACTGGATCGAGGACGACGACCTGCGCACAGCCACCGCCAAGACCTGGAAGCTGGCCCTGGAGCGCAGTCCCCTGACGGTCGCGGACCTCAACACGATCCCCTTCACCCTCCTCGTGCCCGACCTGAAGGTGAGCTTCATGGCCCACAAGCGGTGCGTGGTGCACGTGGCCCGGGAGTCGGCCCTCAAGATGAACGAGTTCTTTGGCGACGACCTGCCCGTGGACCTGGACGTCACCATCGCCGGAGCGATCTTGGCCGATGTGGGCAAGCTCCTGGAATACGACATCAAGGACGGCAAGAGCTGCAAGAGCGAGATGGGCACCAACGTGCGCCATCCGTTCAGCGGCGTGGGGTTGGCCATGGAGGCGGGCGTGCCGCCCCAGGTGTGCCACATCATCGCCGCCCATGCGGGCGAGGGCGACATGGTCAAGCGCACGGCGGAGGCCTACGTGGTCCACCACGCCGACTTCATGACGTTCCTGCCCTTCAAGAACAAGTAAAAAAGGTTTGCGGACTCGGGATTCTGATATATCTAGGTAGCCTGAATACAGAGAGGCGGTGTTTCGCGCCAGGGAGACCCGCCGGCCCCGCAGACCAGTCCCGGGAGGACGAGACGATGGCCGACAATACGGACAAGGTGGAAGGCAGCGTTGACGGGCAGTTCTTCGTCGATTCGAATTGCATCGATTGCGACCTGTGCCGCCAGACGGCGCCCGAGAACTTCGAGCGCAACGAGGACGAGGGCTTCACCTTCGTCAACAAGCAGCCGGAGAACGAGGACGATGAGCAGGCCTGCCGCGACGCCATGGAGGAATGCCCCACCGAGGCCATTGGCGACGACGGCTAGTTTCCGCCGCGCCCAGCCCCATGAGTCCGGTCCCGGTGGCGGGACCGGGCTTTTTTTGGAAACTTGTGGATGCGCCTCCGGTAGAAGCGCTCGAGACATCAACCCCGGGCCCGTGCGCCGGTCTTCGTTTTTCCGATAGGAGCCAACCATGCGAGCCATGACCCACCCCAGGATCTCCCTGGCCGGCCTCGCGGTCCTGCTGCTGCTGGCGCTGACGGCGCCCCTGGCCCAGGCCCAGTATGCCGACAACCCCTTGCGATCCTACGCCGACGTGGTGGACATCGCGAGCCCCGCGGTCGTGAACATTTCCGCCGCCAAGGTCGTCGAGGCGGCGAACCACCCCTTCATGAAGGACCCCTTCTTCCGCCGCTTCTTCGAGATGCCCGATGACGATGTCCACCGCCGCAACGAGCGCGTGGACCGTTCCCTCGGTTCGGGCGTGGTCATCTCCGGCGACGGCTACATCCTGACCAACACCCACGTGGTGGAGAACGCCGAGAAGATCCGCGTCACCTTCAAGGGCGACCAGGAGTTCGAGGCCGAGATCGTCGGCACGGACCCGCGCACCGACGTCGCGCTCATCAAGATCGACGCCGCCAGCCTGCCCTACATCGAACTGGCCGACAGCGATGCGCTGCGTGTCGGCGACCAGGTCATGGCCATCGGCAACCCCTTCGGCGTGGGCCAGACCGTGACCCTGGGTATCGTCAGCGCCCTGGGCCGCACCATCGGGCTCATCGATTACGAGGATCTGATCCAGACCGACGCCGCCATCAACCCCGGCAACAGCGGCGGCGCGCTGGTGAACATGCGCGGCGAGCTGGTCGGCATGAACTCGGCCATCCTCAGCCGCTCGGGTTCGTCGGCGGGCATCGGCTTCGCCATCCCCAGCAACATGACCAGCCGCATCGTCAAGTCCCTGCGCACCGACGGCGTGGTGACCCGCGCCTACCTGGGCGTCTACCCCCAGCCGGTGGACCAGGGCCTGGCCGACTACTACGGTATGGACCGGCCCCGCGGCGTCATCGTCGCCCAGGTCAACGAGGACACGCCGGCGGACAAGGCGGGCCTGCGGGACGGCGACATCATCCTGTCCGTGGACGGCGAGGAGATCCGCAATCCCAGCGCCCTGCGCAACGTCATCAGTCTGTCCGCCGTGGGCCACGAGGCGAAGCTCGAGATCCTGCGGGAGGGCAAGCCCAAGACCGTGAAGGTGACCCTCGACCCGCTGCCCGAGAACGACCAGATGGCCCAGGCGAACACCGAGGAGGAGGAAGAGGACATCTCCCTCGAGGGCGTGACCGTGCGTCCCCTCAATGCCCGCACCCGGACCATGGCCAACCTGCCGGACGACCTGATGGGCCTGATCGTGACCAACGTGGCGCCCACGAGCAACGCCGCGTCGGCGGGCCTGGCCCGGGGCGACGTGATCCAGGAGGTCGATCGTCGCGAGGTGACGAGCCTGGGCGACTTCCAGAAGGCCCTGCGCGGGGACACGGACCGCCCCATCTTCATGCGGGTTTTCAAGCCGCGGGCGAACCGCAGCGTGTTCATCGCCGTGCCCAGATAGGGCGGGATCATCGCGGGGGCCCTGGGCCCACCGCGGCGAAGGGGCCGCTGACACGGACGTCGGCGGCCCCTTCGGATATCAATCGGAGGTTGAAAATCGATGAAAATAATCAGATATTTGACTCCTTACAGGATCGTCCCCACGAGGCCAAGCACCTTTTGACCGACATCGACACCAACCCGGGAGAATCTGCGTGCCTGCCTACGAGATCAACATCCTGCCCACCCACAACGAGGTGACGATCCTGGGGCGCTTCAATCGCGATCTCGTCACCACCATCATGGGCGAGTTGTCCAAGACCAGGGATTTTCCCCGCCGCAACGCCATCTGGGTCTTCACGGAAAAGGCGGAATCTCCGTCCTTCGACGAGTTCGAGGGTATCGTCGCAGAGCTCCAGCCCTACCTGCTGCCCGGGCTCGTGGACAAGCGGGTGGGCCTGGTGAGCGCCAGCGCCGTGACGAACAGCTTCCTCCAGCTCTGGCGTTCCGCGGCCACGGAACTGCCCGTCAAGCTCGAGGTTTTCCGGAACTACGACAACGCCCTGGACTGGGTCACCCCCTAGAGACCGGCCCGCCCACATCCCCGCCCGCTTGACGACCCGGCGCCCATCGGTGACATTGAATTCGCGCACGACGCTCCCGTCCGCCCCCGAAAGGTTCCCGCGTTGAACTCCTATTTGCGCATGCTGAAGATGATCCGCCCCTACCTGCCCCAGGCTGTTCTGGCGTTGGTCTTCATGGTCATGTTCTCGTTCTTCAGCGTCATCAGCTTCACCATGATCTCGCCCTTCGTGAAGGCGCTGTTCCTGGACACGGACTCGCAGATCGCCCGGGAGATGATGGGCGCCGGGGAAAACGCCGCGCCGCTGGTGGTCGTGCCCGCGGTCGCCGGGAACGAAGGAGCCCGCGAGGCCCTGGAGAAGGTCACCTTCGTGACGACCGTGAAGGTGCGTTTCCAGGACTGGGCCCAGGGCACGTTGCTGCAGGGGACGAAACAGGCGGCCCTTTTGAGGATCTGCCTGACGGTGTTCGTGGCGCTGCTGTTCAAGAACATCACCGGCTACACCCAGGAACTGCTCATGGTGTACGTGGGCGAGAGCGTGGTGCGCGACCTGCGCAACGCCCTCTTCCTGAAGTTCACCAACATGCCGCTGTCGTTCTACCACAAGCACAAGGCCGGCGAGCTCATGAGCCGGGCGACGAACGACGTCCTCATGGCCCAGAAGTGCATCGGCGTGAGCTTCAGCACGTTGTTCAGGGATCCGGTCTTCATCATCATGTACCTGGGCGTGGCGCTCATCCTGAGCTGGAAGCTGACCCTCATGGCCGTGGTGCTCATGCCCGTGAGCCTGGGCGTCATCGTGCGCATCGGCAAGGGCGTCAAGAAGATCAGCCGTCGCCAGCAGGAGGAGATGGCCCTCCTGACCAGCACCCTGCAGGAGACGGTTTATGGCATCCGCGTCATCAAGGCCTTCGCCCGCGAGGACTTCGAGATCGGCAAGTTCATGGTGCGGTCGCAGGAGTTGTTCAAGCAGATCTTCCGCTTCAACCGGCGCATGAAGCTGAGCTCGCCCGTCACGGAACAGCTCTCGTCCATCGTGGCGCTGTTCCTGCTGTGGTACGGCGGCACCCAGGTGTTCACCGGCGGCGCCATGGCCCCGGACCTTTTCATCGTGTTCCTGGTGGCCATCTTTTCCATCGTGCGGCCCCTGAAGAACCTGGGTCAGGTCAACGCCGAGATCCAGGCGGGGCGCGCGGCGGCCGATCGCATCTTCGAAATCCTGGACATGCCCTCCGAGGTGGAGGACCCCACCGCGGGGGTGAAGCTGGACAAGGCCGACGGTCGGGTGGAGTTCGAGGACGTCCACTTCGCCTACCTGCCCGGCGAGCCGGTGCTGCGTGGCATCTCGCTGCAGGTGGCCCCGGGCGAGGTCGTGGCCCTGGTGGGCAGCAGCGGCGGCGGCAAGAGCACCCTCATGGACATGATCCCGGGCTTCTACCACGCCGACCGGGGCACCGTCCGCGTGGACGGTCACGACCTGCGCGACCTGAACCCGGCTTCGCTCCGCCGCAACATGGGGATCGTCACCCAGGAAGTGATCCTCTTTCACGACACGATCCTCAACAACATCGCCTACGGCCTGAGCGACGTGACCCTCGAGCAGGTGCGCGAGGCGGCACGGGCGGCCAACGCTGACGACTTCATCATGGCCCAGCCCGACGGCTACGAGACGATCATCGGCGACCGCGGCCTGCGGCTCTCGGGGGGCCAGCGCCAGCGCATCTCCATTGCCCGGGCCATCCTCAAGAACCCGCCCATCCTGCTGCTGGACGAGGCCACCAGCGCCCTGGACACCGAGTCCGAGCAGCTCGTCCAGGAGGCCATCGACCGCCTCGTGAAGCACCGGACGACCATCGTCATCGCCCACCGCCTGTCGACGATCCAGAACGTGGATCGGATCTACCTGCTGGAGAAGGGCGAGGTCGTGCAGGTGGGCACCCACGACCAGTTGCTGGCGCGGGGCGGGCGGTACAAGGAGCTTTATACGATGCAGTTTCAGAGGTGAAGGCCTGCCCTATATCATCCACCGCCTTGAAATGACCAATCCAGACATGATCTACGAAGAGGATGTGGCCGAGGGAGAGTGCCAGGCTGTCGTTCGTCGACCCGCAGCGGTGCTGTAAATGCATATTATTGTCATTGGTTTGTGAATTGTGATAATATGTTTTCCCTTTAGGAATTCGGCTTTCCTGGAGGATGTCGCGGAGAGGCTTTCGACATCGCCCGATGGCACTTCCTCCCCCCCACATTATTCGAAAGGCACATGGCATGACGAGGCTGGGGAGTGACCACCGGATCCAGTGGGGTGTTTTGGCGACCGGACTCCTGGCCCTGTTGGCCGGAACAACCCTGGTCGTCTCGCATACTTCCGCCCAGGAGAGCCTGGATTGGTACCCGCTGGATCTTGACGGCTTCGGTCGCATGATTGTCAGCACGAATGGCAATATCGGCGTTTTGGCAGGGAATGCCGGATACGCTTGGAATCACTTGACGAAGGAGTGGTCGGTCCAGCCCTTCGTCGGCACGCCCTACGACATCGCCGGTTCGGACGGCAACATCGCCTTTCTGGAGTCCAGTGACGCCTACGTTTGGAATCATGAGACTTCCCAATGGTCGAGGCAGAGCTACGCCGGTACGCCCCATTCGCTCGTGGGGTCGGCGGGCAACTTCGCCTTTCTTGAATCGAGTGATATCTACGCCTGGAACC
>JAUUZX010000031.1 GCA_030592025.1 bacterium
CGGGAGAAAGCTAGTACTTTACTGGATGTTCTTCAAAGACTAAAACCGCGCAACATATTGTTTATGAAGCATTTATACCATACTAAAATGATATGCTTATCAGGTCCGCGCCGCTGGGGCCCGGGGAATCACCCGAAACGCCCGGTGATGCGTCCTAGCGCTTGAAGACGCGGTCGCCGACGGCCAACTCGGCGGAACCGTTGGCGTCGAGGGCCCAGGCGATCCGGCGCACACCCTCCCGCACATCCTCGATGGAACCGCAGTAGCTCAACCGCAGGAATCCTGGCATGCCGAACTCCACCCCGGGCACCGTCACCACCTGGACCTTCTCCAGGAGCAGGGCGGCCAGGCGGGCGCAATCCTTGTCGAACGCGCTGAAATCGCAGAAGCAATAGAACGTGCCCTGGGGAACCTGCACGTCGAGGCCCGGAATCCCGCGCAGCAGGCGGACCATTTCGTCGCGGTTCGTCTCGAGGGTCTCCCGCAGGGTGCCAACCGACCCCTGCTGGGCGTGGATGGCCGCCACCGCCGCCTTCTGGGACAGGGTGCCCGGTCCCCCGGTCTGATGGGACTGGATGTTGCTCATGGCGCGGATCAGTTTCTGCGGTCCCACGGCCCACCCGATACGGAAGCCCGTCATGGCGTACTGCTTCGAGACCCCGTTGAGCACCACCAGGGGCGTGTCGTCGATCGACCGGTCCGTGCAGTCGTAGCAGTGGACCGCCTGGCGCCCGTCGAACACCAACCGGTGGTAGATGTCGTCCATCATGAGATGGATGTCGCGCTCCTCGCACAGGCGGACCAGCCCGCGAAGGAACTCCTCGTCGTAGACGGCGCCGGACGGGTTGTTCGGGCTGTTCAGCAGCACCGCCCGGGTGCGCGGACCCATGGCCGCGGCCATCTCGTCGAGGGTAGGCTGGAACGAACCGTCGCCGGCGGGCACGGCCACCGGCACGCCGCCCACGAGGCGCACCATCTCCGGATAGCTCACCCAGTAGGGGACGGGAAAGACGACCTCGTCACCGGGGTCGACCAGCGCGATGAGCGCCACCATGATCGCCTGCTTGGCGCCGGCGCTGGCCATGACGTTGACCCGCTCGGGACGACGCCTGTAGAAGCGCTCGGTGTAGGCAATGATCGCGTCCTTCATCTCGGGCGTGCCCGACGCCGGGGAGTAGCGCACTTCGCCGGTCTTGAGCATCTCGATGCCCGCGGTGATGGCAGCCTCCGGAGCCTGGCTCTTGGGCTCGCCGCCACCGAGGTGGACGACAGGCTCACCGGCAGCGCGCATCTGGGCTGCCTGGGCGTTGAGCTTCAGGGTGGCGGAAGCTCCGATGGACTGGGCGATCTTGCTGAAGGACATGGCTCATCCCCCGGGAAAGGTCGGCGTGCTGAACGTACCCTTCGCAATCTAAGATCCGGCTCGCGGGGATGCCATCGGATTCTCGTCGGGGATGCGGGATTCTCGTTGGGCCGGGTGATCTTCCCGAGGACGCAGCCTACCTGCCGGGGCCCTGGCCGTCGCTTTCGGGTGTGCGCACCAGGGTGCCGTAGAACGCTCCGGCCGAGGCTGCCGCCGTCGGGGTCTCGCGGCGGGACGACGATCGACGGGACGGCGCCGGAGCCATCGGGGCGATCTGGGACATCGGAGCCACCAGGGCCGGGGCGACGGCGACCACCGTACCGGCTTCATCGCCGTACATCACATCGAGAGCGGCCACGGCGATGTTGTACCGGCACGAGGGGTTCCAAAGGCTCCAGCCCGCGCCACCGTTCGCGCGCACCGCCAGGACCTGCGTCATGATGTAGTCCATGTCGTACTGGCGCACCCGAAAGGGGAAGGCCTGCAGCCAGGGCCGGATCTCGGCCTGGCCGTCGACCAGATCCACGAAGCGTCGCGTGCCCTCGGAGATGAAGTAGCCGGGGTCGTCGCCGGGATGCCGCCGGCCCTCGAAGCCGGGCTGAAAATGGGACGGGTAGATCATCGGGCAGACCACGTCCACCAGGGACGCGATGGTCGGCACGTGCTGCCCCGTGAGGGCCAGGTCCTCCACACGGTCCCAGGCCATGATGCCGTAGAGGTCGGCGGAGATGCGCACGCCCCGGGAGGTGAGCGAGTCCCGCGCGGCCGCCAGGAAATTCGAGATCACCTCGCGCCGACGGTGGGCGGTGGCTTCCTGGTCGCCGGACCAGTCGCCTTCCCAGCCGTTGGTGGGGAAGCGCACGTAGTCGAATTGGATCTCGTCGACGCCCGCCTCGGCCAGTTCGACGGCCAGGGTCAGGTTGTAGTCCCGCACCGCCGGGTTGGCCGGATCGACCCACACACAGCCGCGCTCAGCCCAGGGATTGCCGTCGGCGTCCTGCAGTGCCAGTTCCGGATGCCCCTTCCCCAACTCGCCGTCGAGAAAGAGCGCCACCCGCGCGACAACGTACAGGCCGCGCCGGTCGAAACGATCCATCATGTCCGTCAGGGAGGGCAGCAGCGGCGCCGAACGCCCTGCGCCCCAGGAGGCCAGGGGGTGCCCGCTGCGGAAGGAGACACCACCGTCGATGTCCTTGGCGTCGAAAACCACGGCGTTGCCGCCGGCCGCGATGAAGCGGTCGACCCGGGTGAAGACCGACGACACGGCGCAGGCCGGCGCGGCCAGGTAGATGCCCCGCATTTCGGCCCCGGCTGCCACCCGGTCACGGACCCGCTCCAGCGGCTCCTCGCCGCGTACGGGGATGCGCACGTGCTGGCCGATGGTCAGGTGGTTGGACATGATGCCGTTGGCGCTCCGGATGTCCGCCAGCATGTCCGTCAGGGCGTAGTGGTTGGTCTGGCCGCGATGGTGTTCGCAGATGCTCAGCAGGGTGTCCCCCGGCCGGACGGTGTAGTCGAGGGTGTCGGGCGCAGCGGGGGCGGAAAGGGCAACGTCGACCAGGGCAGGTGCGCAGGCCAGGAGGATGACAATGATGATCGGCGTTGCTTTCTGCACGGTCGCCACCACTCGATTGAGGCGAAATGGCCCAGATTCCAGCATCCCGGGGCTCCTGGTGCAGATCCTGCAATCGCCGGGCCCGCTGGACATGGCGGCCCCGACGTGGAATCATGTCGGCGGTGGCGGGCCATCCCGCCCCGAATAGAAACGGCCCGGGCGGGGTAACCCGGATGTCCCCCTTACCTGATCGTCGGGAGTGATCGATGAGCTTCGGATATTCGCGCCCCATGAACGACGCCTGGCAGCGCATGAAGGCCCTGCTCTTCCAACCCTTCGACCTGGGGCGCTGGTTCGTCCTGGGGTTCTCGGCCTGGCTGGCGAGCTTCATCGAGGGCGGCTCAGGCAACGGCGGCGGCAGCGGGATCCAGAACTCCCTGGAAGACGATGCCTTCACCAACCTGTCCGACCTGCCCCGGGAGATCTGGCACAACACGACCGACCTGATGGCCGACCCGTGGATCGCCAGCCTCATCGTCACCGGCCTGGTCGTGGGGGTGGCCCTCACCATTCTCGTCATGTGGCTCGGCAGCCGCGGCCAGTTCATGTTCCTGGACAATCTCGTCCACCGGCGCTCGGAAGTGAGCCGGCCCTGGCGGGAGTTCGCGGATCTCGGCAACAGCCTCTTCGTGTGGCAGGTGGTCTTCACCGTCATCGTGCTGTTCGTCCTGGCCATCGTGGCCGTGCCCATCGCCATCGGCATCGGTGGCCTGGCTGCCGCGGACTTCCCCGCCGCCGTCGCGATCCCCTTCTTCGTCGCCGCCGGCACGCTGGGCTTCGTCCTTTTCGCGACGCTGATCTACGTGGACTTCTTCCTCCTGCACATCATCGTGCCCATCATGTACCGGCGCCGATGCTCGACCAGTGAGGCCTGGCGCATCTTCGGCGCGACCTTCCGTGAGCACCCGGGGACTTTCGTCCTCTACGGCCTGCTGGTCCTGGTCCTGTCCATTGCCGGGGGGTTCTTCTTCTTCGCCCTCGGGCTGGTGACCTGCTGCGTCGGCCTCCTGCTGATGGCGCTGCCCTACATCGGGACCGTGATCACCCTGCCCTTCGCGACGTTCATGCGGTACCTGGACCTGGAGTTCCTGGGCCAGATCGGGCCCGAGTGGCGCACCCTCGACCCCCTGCCCGAACCGCCGCTCCCCGGCACACCGGGGCCGGGGTCAACCGAGTTCGAGGGTGACGGGGCAGTGGTCCGAACCGAGGACGTCGGCGAGGATACGGGCAGCGCGGAGCCGCGGCCGGAGGATGTCTGAGACCAGGAAATAGTCCAGGCGCCACCCGACGTTCCGCTCGCGGACACCCTTGCGATTGCTCCACCAGGTGTAGTGGCCGGGTCCGGTCTCGAACTCGCGGAAGGTGTCGACGAAACCGGCGGCCAGGATGCGGTCGAACCCCGCGCGCTCCTCATCGGTGAACCCGGCGTTGCCCCGGTTGGGCCCCGGGTTCGCCAGATCGATCTCCCGGTGGGAGACGTTCAGGTCCCCACAGAAGACCACGGGCTTCTTCCTCTCCAGCCGACGCACGAACTTCAGGAACTTCGTGTCCCACTGTTCGGTGCGGTAGGCCAGCCGCGTCAGTTCGCGCTGGGCGTTGGGGGTGTAGACCGTCACCAGGTAGAGATCGTCGAACTCGACGGTGAGGACCCGCCCCTCCTGGTCGAGTTCCGCCTCCCCCAGCCCCGGGAAGACGGCCAACGGCCGGTGGCGGCTGAGGATCGCCGTGCCGGAGTAGCCGCGCTTCAGGGCGGGGTTCCAGTACATGCTCCAGCCCGGCAGATCGAGGTCGACCTGCTCCGGCAGCGCCCGCACCTCCTGCAGGCAGATGACGTCGGCGTCGCTGCCTGCGACAAAATCCTCGAAGCCTTTGCGCACGCATGCCCGCAGGCCGTTCACATTCCAGGACACCAAGCGCATGATCGTCTCCTCGGCCGTTGT
This sequence comes from bacterium, assembly GCA_030592025.1. The sequence continues at coordinate 4,919 of JAUUZX010000031.1, forward strand.
CGTGCTGAACGCCCCGGCGGTTGCCGGATCCCCGCGTGATCTTGGCATGGCGACGACGGGATTGCGACTGTAGGTTCACGCTCCAGCGCTGGACAATCACCCGGAAGATCGTCGCCCCGCAACCGACGCAGCTTCATCTCCCCTACCGCGCAATACAGCACCGGCACCGTGAACACCGTCAGCAGCGCCACGAGCATGCCGCCGAACGAGGGGATGGCCATGGGCACCATGATGTCCGAGCCGCGCCCCGTCGAGGTGAAGACCGGCAGCAGGGCCAGGATGGTCGTGGCCGAGGTCATCAGGGCGGGTCGGATCCGCCGGGACGCCGCTTCGACCGTGGCGCGCCTGATGTCCGGCACGGTCCGCGGCCGGCGCTCGGCGAAGCGCTGGTCGAGGTACGTCGCCATGACGACGCCGTCGTCCGAGGCGATCCCGAACAGGGCGATGAACCCCACCCAGATGGCCACGCTGAGGTTCACGGGCCCGATCTGGAAAAGGTCGCGCAGGTCGACACCGAAGAGGGAGACGTCCAGGAACCACGGCTGGCCGTAGAGCCAGATCAGCAGGAAGCCGCCGGACCAGGCCACGAAGATCCCGGCGAAGACCATGCCCGTCGTCAGCACCGACTTGAACTGGAAGTACAGCACCAGGAAGATCAGGAAGAGCGCCAGGGGCAGCACGATCATCAGCCGCTTCTCCGAACGGACCTGGTTCTCGTAACTGCCGGCGAAGGCGTAGCTGACACCGGCGGGGATCTCCAGTTCCCCCGCGTCGATCTTGTCCTGGAGGTAGCGCTGGGCGTCCATGACGACGTCCACTTCGGCGTGGCCCGCCTTCTTGTCGAACAGGACGTAGCCCACCAGGAACGTGTCCTCGCTCTTGATGGCCTGGGGGCCCCGGACGTACCTGATCTCCGACAGCTGGCCAAGCGGGATCTGCACATCCCCGGCCGCGGGCACCAGGATGCGCCCCAGCTCCTCGATGGAATCGCGCAACTCGCGGGCGTAGCGGACCCGCACCGGGTACCGCTCGCGACCCTCGACGGTGTTCGTGATCACGCGGCCACCGATGGCGATCTCGATGACGTCCTGGATCCTGCGCACGGTGAGACCGTAACGGGCGGCGGCGTCGCGATCGATGTCGATCTCCAGGTAGGGCTTGCCCACGATGCGGTCGGCGATGACGGCCGCCGGTTCGATGGACGGCACCTCCTTGAGGAGCCGCTCGATCTGCAGACCCACCCGGTCGAGGGTCTCCAGGTCCGGACCCTTGACCTTGACGCCCATGGGCGCGCGCATGCCGCTCTGGAGCATGACCAGGCGCGCCGCGATGGGCTGCAGCTTCGGGGCCGACGTCGTGCCCGGCAGTTTCGACACCTTCACGATCTCGTCCCAGATATCGTCCGGCGTGCGGATCTCGTCGCGCCACTGGCGGAACGGTCGTCCACGGGGATCGGGGATCAACTCCCCCATCTCGTCGCGGGGGTACGAACCGTTGCGACGATCCCAGCGGAACCGGCGGCGGTGACCGCGCTCATCCAGCACGTACTCGGTCTTGTAGTTGATCACCGACTCGATCATGGAGACCGGCGCCGGATCCAGCGGCGACTCGACCCGCCCCAGCTTGCCCACGACGGACTCGATCTCGGGGATCGACGCCGCCGCCATGTCCAGCTTCTGCAGGACGTCCAGGGCCTCGCCGATGGAGGCGTGGGGCATGGTCGTCGGCATGTAGAGGTACGAGCCCTCGTCCAGGGGCGGCATGAACTCCTTGCCCAGGCCGGGGAACCCGTGGCGCGGGCCGCTCAGAGCGCGGTTCACGAAGGCCGGCGCATCGTCCTGGCCCAGGCCGGGCACGACGCCGACCACCCGGTCGAAGCCCTGCCAGACCACCAGGCCGAAGAGGATGAGCGTGATGGGGCCGCTGAGGAACAGCGCCTTGTGGTCGAGGGTCCAGGCCAGCAGTCGCGGATAGTAGCCCTGGAAGAACCGGAACACGGTGAGGAGCCCCCCCACCAGCAACGCGATGAACAGGAAGTTCATCAGGAGGCTGCGGTCCGCCCCCAGGGGCAGCCAGTGCTCCGTGAGGATCAGGCCGATGAGGAGCACCGCGATGCTGTTGGCCAGGCGTGAGGCGTTGCGCCTGATGAGACCGGGCAAGCGCTGCTCCACCATGCTGTACACGCCCCAGGCCATCAGGGCGATCCCCGCGAGCAAGGAGACCTTCACGGCCGTGACGATCCCCATGGCGATGAGGAGGACCGCGGTCATGCGCTTGCCGAACCAGGAGCTTCGCCGGCCGGTGAACAGCAGATGGGCGAAGGGCGGGATGACGGTCAACGCCACGATGATCGAGGCGACCAGCGCGAAGGTCTTGGTATAGGCCAGGGGCTTGAAGAGCTTGCCTTCGGCGGCCTCCATGGTGAAGACCGGCAGGAAGCTGATGATGGTCGTCGTCACCGCGGTCAGCACGGCGCTGCCCACCTCGACGGCCGCGCGGTGGATGACGTCGATGCTTCGCTCGTCGGGGCCGGCCTCCTCGAGTCGTTTGACGATGTTTTCCGACAGGATCACCCCCATGTCCACCATGGTGCCGATGGCGATGGCGATGCCCGACAGCGCGACGATGTTGGCGTCGACCTTGAACACCTTCATGCCGATGAAGGACATGAGCACGGCGATGGGCAGCAGGCCGGCGATGAGGATGCTGCTGCGCAGGTGGGCGATCATCACGATCACGACGATGATGGTAATGAGGATCTCGTCGGTCAGGGTGGTCTTGAGGGTGCCGAGGGTCTCGTGGATCAGCGTCGAACGATCGTAGAACGGCACGATGGTGACCTGACTGACCCGGCCGTCCGGCAACGTCCTGCGGGGCAGGCCCGGCGCGATCTCGGCGATCTTGTCCTTCACGTTCTTGATGGTCTGCAGCGGATTCTCGCCGTAGCGCACCACCACCACGCCGCCCACGGCCTCGGCGCCCTCCTTGTCCAGGGCGCCCCGCCTGAGGGCCGGCCCGAGGGTGACGTTGGCAAGGTCGGCGATGGTCACCGGCGTGTTGTCCCGCACGGCGACCACGCTCTTCTCGATGTCCTCGAGATTCTCGATGAAGCCCAGCCCGCGCACGACGTACTCGACGCTGTTGACCTCGATGGTCCGGGCGCCGACATCGACGTTGGACTGGCGGACGGCCTGGTAGACCTCGTCCAGCCCAATGCCCCAGGCCCGCATGGCGTCCGGGTCGACGTCGATCTGGTACTCCCGCACAAAGCCGCCCACCGATGCGACCTCGGACACGCCCGTGGCCGACATCAGCCCGTAGCGCACGTACCAGTCCTGCACACTCCGCAGTTCGTCCAGATCCCAGCCGCCGATGGGGTTGCCGTCGGGATCACGCCCTTCGAGGGTGTACCAAAAGATCTGCCCGAGGGCGGTGGCGTCGGGGCCCAGGGCCGGCTGGACGTCCGCGGGCAACGTGCCCGGCGGCAGGGCGTTGAGCTTCTCCAGAATGCGCGAACGGGAGTCGTAGAAATCGGCCCGCTCCTCGAAGATCACGTAGATCGTCGAGAAGCCGAGGAACGAGTAGCTGCGCACCGTCTTGATGTCGGGCAGGCCGAGCAGGGCGACGGTGAGGGGGTAGGTGATCTGGTCCTCCACGTCCTGGGGCGACCGTCCCATCCACGGGGTGAAGACGATCTGCTGGTTTTCGCCCAGATCGGGGATGGCGTCGACCGGGACCGGGTCCCGGGGCAGACCGGCGACCTCCCAGTCGATAGGCGCGACCACGATGCCGCCGACGACGGCGACCAGCACCAGCAGCAGGACGACCAGCTTGTTCTCCAGGCAGAATCCCAGCAGGCTGGACAGGGGCGACTGCCCGGCACCCGATTCGTTTCCGTTCATGGTCAGTGCTTCCCCGGGGTGTGGGTGGAAAGGGAATCGGTCTGGCTGCCGCAGCGCAACATCGAGGCGC
>JAUUZX010000071.1 GCA_030592025.1 bacterium
CCGTCTCGGCAGCGGTGCGCCCGCGGGGCCCATCTCGGTGGACCTGTACGACCTGCGGGGCCGTCGGGTGCGACGCCTGGCCGGGGCCGGGGCGGAGGCCGTCTGGGACGGGCGGGGTGACGACGGTAGCCCGGCAGCCGCCGGCACCTACTTCGCCGTGGTCCGCACCGCGCGGGGTGAGCACACGAGCCGTTTTGTCCTGACCCGCTGACCGCCGTGATCCGTCGGCGCGGATTGCGCTTCCGGTCCTGTCGCGGCCCGTGCTAGGTTCGCTCCATGGATGACAACAATCCCCTCAGCAACAGTTACTGGAGCCTGCTCCAGGCCGCCGAGTCGTCCCTCGACAGGGGCGACTTCGCCACGGCCGAGCAGCATCTGGACGCGGCCACCGCCCAGCGGGACTCCTCGCCGGGGCGGGTCTTCTTCAGCGAGAAGCTGGGGGATGCGTTCGTGCGCCTCGTCGGCCGACGGCCCTCGGGGGCGGCCGGACGATGGGAGCGTCGCCGGGCCTCGTTCGCGGCGCGTTTCCGCGAGGCGGGGGAAACCTGTGTCCGCACGGGCCTGCGCCTGGCCGAACTGCGCCCCGAGGACAACGCCGAAGCCAACCAGCCCGTGCTGGCGGGGGCCCTCTTCCTGGTCTGCCGCAGCCGGCTCTTCCCCGAGGAACCACCTTCGGCGGTGATCCTCCTCAAGGGGCTCCTGCGCACGGCCCACCGTACGGGCCGACCCTTCGCTCCCCACCTGCTGCGTCCGGACCTGCCGCTGACCGAGGAGGACCGCCTGTGGCTCGCCCGCAAGGGGGGCGCCATGCTCGAGGTCTTCGTGGAGCAGCACGCCCTGCAACCGGGCACGGCTCCGGCCCAGGAGTGGGCGAGCGCGGTGCTGCAGTTCCTGGACCCGCGCTACTTCGCGGGGGGTGACCGTCTCGAGGAGGAGCGTTGCTGGCTGGAGGCGGTGAGCTCGGACCGGTTGCTCGGGCGGGCCGACGCGAGCGTCGTTCTCTACCGGTCCTACCTCGAACGCCAACCCCGACCGGGACCGCGCGCGGACGAGGCCCGGGTGCGCCTCATGGAGATCCTGGGGAACATCGACGCCCGCCACTATCCCGTGCCCCACTACGGCGACGCTCTCGGCGCTCTCCAGTCGGCGGGCCTGGCCCCCGGCAGCGAGGTGGCGGGGCGCTATCAGGCGGCCGTGGCCCGGTGGGAGCACCGTCGCCCCGAGGGAGGGGGATCGGGAACGGGCGGGGCCTGGGCCACCGTGGCCGGGGACCGCGAGGGCCTGGCCGTGGTGGTCTGGTGGGGGCACGAGCCCCGGGACGTCGGCTGGTGGCGGCCGGGGCAGGACGCCGAGGCCCTGGCGGATTTCCTGGCGCCCTGCGGCGAGCGGGTGATCGCGTCCGACGGCGCGTCGCTGGCTGCGGCGGGGGGGGCGTGGCCGTCGGTCCTGGCACCTTGGACCGTGAACGATTTCGTGGGGCTCATCGCCGAACCGATCCTGCCCCGGGAAGGACTGACCACCGCGGCCCTGGCTCGTCTCGCCGAAGGGGAGACCGGTCCCTGGCGCGCGGGTTGGCGGGAGGATCTCGGGCATCCGGATCTCGCGCCGTCGGTGGAGTCCCCGGCGGGAGGCGATGGTGTGGCGGTGGCGCTCCGTGCCGGCCTTGCCTGGCTGGCCTTGCGCCGGGTGGCGGCTGAGGATGATCCGGCGCTGCGAGCGGGGATCGGATGCCTGGCAAAGCGGGGCGATCCCGCGGCGACCATCCTCTACGAGCACCTGGTGCTCGACGACCCGGCTGGGCGGGCCATCGATGAGGTCTTCGCACCCTGGACCTTGCCCCTGCTCTGGACCCGCCCCGATGCGTTCGCCGGACTGGCGACCGCGGGAGCGGCCGGCGCCGAATCCGTCGCGCCGGTGCGCCCGGATCTCGGCCGCAACTCCCTGGTCATCGTCACCACGGGACGGCCGGGTCCCGTGCTGGCCGCCTGGGGCGAGGGCCGCCACCGTTGGCGTGTGGTCCTTGATCGCCCGGAACGGTTGGAGGACGTGGCGCGGGCGGCCCCGGCTGCTGCGGGGCCGGCGACCGTCGTGCCGGCGGGTGGGCGGGTGCATGACCTGGCCCTGGCCCTGGGCCTGCTGGAGGACCTGCTGCCGGGAGGAGCCCAGTCGAGAGCGGGCGACGGGCTGCTGGCCCTGTGCCACTGGCAGCGGTTGGCGGGCACCCACAACGGCGATCTCATGGATGTCGCGACCCTGCGGTCCTGGGAACCGGGGGCCTTCCCGATCCTCGAACGCTATGGGCACCTGGTGGCGGACCTGCCGCGTCGCGAGCCGAGCCTCGATGAAGACGACGGGTCGCCGGACTGGTCGGTCCAGTTCAGCCAGAGGGTCCGCCGCGCCGGATGCGTCGTTGGACTGGCTGCCGATCTGCCCGGTGACATCACCGCCCTCGATGCCACATGGGGGGTCTTCGAAGGCAGTGGCGCGTCCTGGGTGTTCCTGGATTCCGCCGTGGTGCACCGCGATCTGACGGCCCGGACCGGTGAGGCGGCGGAGGCCTGGCATGCCCGGCTCCAGGGCCGCGGTGACCGGCACCTGTCGGTGCTCACCGGCGCCGTCTGGGCCCGCGCCGAGGTGGAGACATTGCTGGCCCGGGGGCTGGCGATCTTCGGCACGGCCTCGACCCTGGCCCTGACGGACCTGCAGCCTCCGCTGCTCTTGCTGGCGGACCGTGGCGTGGCGCCGACAGCACGCCGTGGGGCGCCCGGTGGTCTCGCCGCCGCCCTGGCCCACGTGGGGCGCCAAGGCGACGGGCAGGTCAGCCGCCTTGTGCTGCTCCCCCAGACGGGCGTCATCGCCGACTTCTGGCGTGAGGAAGCCACCCGTTTGCTGGGGCCCGACGCGCCCTGTCGCGTCCTGGCTCCCGACGAGGGCGCGGGGGGCGGTGGGCCGGGGCAGGTCCTCGTGCTGCCCGAACTCGCGTCCCTGGCATCCCTGACGAGCGAGCTCCCGGAGCCGTCGCCGGCGGGTTGGGCGGAGAGGGACGAGGGTCGTCGCGCCGAACTCGCCGTCCGCCGCAGCGCGTGCAGTCTGGAACTGGCCGCCCATCTGGCGGGGCGCTGGGATGCGGTGGAGGTTCTCGATATCCGGTGGTGGACCCTCCTGGCGGCGGCGCCGGCGCTGGGCCACCGGACCGGCGACGCGGCGCTGGTGGAGTTGGCTCCGAGCGGAGCGCGCTGCTTCGACCTGCCCGGGGCCAACCCCGGTGCGGCGCCCGCCCCGTCTTCGAGCCGGGTCGCGGCGATCCGCAGCTGGCTCGACCGTCGTCCCGATTGGGAGGGCGTGGCGGAGATCTCGGAGGTGGACCGACCGGGGCGCCATCTGGAGATCGGCGCCGGGGACGCGACACGGGAAGCCCTGCTTGCCGCCATGGAGGTGGCCTGGGAGAGTGGTGCCACGTCGTCATGGCTCCTGTGCGTGGCGGACGCCGCCTGGGCCGCCGGTGCGACCGCGGCGGGAGCGCTGGCCAACGGCCAGTCGGTGTGGACACCGGAGACCACGATTTTCGACCCGGGCCCCGTGGTCTGGGTGCGCCCGGATCAGTTGCTGACGGCGGGCCTCGTCGAGGCGATCGGGTCACGCCCGCCGGCGGCCATCCTCGTGCCCGAGGTGGCGGAATGGTTGCCCGGCGCGGCTGGTGACGCGCGCACATCGGCCGTCGCCCTGCGCACGCTGCTGGACCTGCCGGCGCGGAGGGTCGTGCTCCAGGCCGAAACCCTGCCCGAGTCCTGGGTACGGTATCTCGTGGCGGCGGTCGACGTGAAGGTTGTCGAATCCCATTTGCCCCCGGTGGATGAGGCTGGACAAAAGGTCACCGCGCCGCCGGGGACTCCTCCGCGCAGGGTCGTCGCGCGCCTGCAACGGCTGCTGGCGGGGCTGCGTCCCCTGTTGGAAGAGCGCCGTCGGCAGGGGGAGGATCCGGAGCGTCTCGTGTCGGCCCGCGAGCTGGTGGACCATGGGCGGCTCGGTGTGCTGGCCGGCTTGCCACCTGCGGTGGTGGCCCATGGTCTGGCGGTGCTCCGCTGGACCGCATCACTGGCCGGTGACAACCTGTCTTCGGCGGCGGCCGGGGGGATGGAGTCCGAGGACGCCGGCGGCGGTTACGCCCTGCTCATCTCTCGCCGGTTTGCGGAGTTGGAGATGGAGCTCGAGGCCCTGGCCGACACCCTGGAATTGCTTCTGCCCCTCTGGATCGGCGCCTTGCCTGAGGGTGGGCGCACCTGGATCGACCTGGCTGCCCCGCCGGCGGAGATCGACGCCGAGCGCCTGCGCCGTCTCGACACCTTCCTCCTGGCCACGCCGGTGGCGGAGACGGGCCTCGACTATCAGGCGCCGGACGGTGTCCTGGGGGCGAATCTGCGCCGTCTTGACCTGCACCGCCCGCCCCGGGAGGCGGGGGTGGCCCTGGGTGAGGCGTTGTCCCTCTTCGGGGGGCGCCTGCGCGAGGTGATGTCCACGGCGACCGAAACCGCAGACGGATTCCTCGTCGAGACGGGGCTGGCCCACCTGCGGCTCGAAGAGGAAGCATTCCTCGGCCTGGGAGCGGCCCTCGGGGATTGGCGCTGGCTGGGACCGGGTGGCGGTGCCGCGAGTCATCTGGTCGACCTGCTGACCCTGGCCGAGAGTCCGACCGCCGGCGGCGACGGGGCGGCCTGGCGGTTGACGGGAGAACTGCTCGGGGTGCGGGAGGCGGCGGACCGGCCGGCCCGCGCCGAGCGTTCCGACCGGGGCGGGCGCTGGTGGTCCGTCCTGGGCGGGGACCGTGATCGGGACGATGTGGCCGCAGCCGTGGCACGGGTCGCCGAGGTGGCGGGTGGCGAGGGGGACACCTCGTTCCTCGTCTTGCGGGGGACCGCGGGGAGCGGTCGTTGCGAGGCGGTGCTGACCGGTCTGGACCGGGCGGGACGCCTGGCCGCGGACCCACGTCGGCCCGTGGTCTACTGCCCCGACACCGCCAGTGCGGCCCGTTGGCGGCGGCGGGCCCTGGGTCTGGGCATGGACCTGGATCTTCGCCTGCCCGGGGCCGACGCCACGCCGCCGAGCGCTCCGGCCACCGGCTGGTCCGGGCCGGCCGCCGGCGACGTCGTGGTCCTGGTCGAGGCCGAGCGCTTCGGGTCGGAGATGCGCTACCGCGTCGCCCAGGCCGGGCGGGGACGGCGGTTGATCATGACGACCGACCCCGAGGCCACCGCCGAATCCTGGGAGAACCTGTTCCTTACCACGCCCCGGGCGGCGGATGTCCTGGCCCTCGGCGGCCAGCACGAACAGGCCCGTCGTTTGTGGTCGGAGGTGCGGCAACTGCTGGACGAGGACGCGGCCGTCGGCAGCCACGCCTCGCGGTCGGAGAAGGGGCGGGTCGAGGCCGAGTACGCGGCGAACCTGGACCAGTGCCTGGCGCGCATCATCCGCGCGCGGGCCGAGGCTCTGCTGCCGGACCTGTTCCGCATCACGGCACCCCTGACGGAGGACGTGGAGTTCCTCGGCCAGGCGTTGCGTGATCAGGGATGGCTGGCCGTGGACGAGGAGGACTTCGACGGGCTCTTCCTGCCGGGCCCCTGTGAGTTGTTGGCCGCGGCGGCGGATCTCCTGGCCGAGAATGGAGAACTGGGGCGCGCGGTGGGCGGCCCGGTGGTCGCCGAGGCGGAGGACGAAGAGGTACCGGTGTACGCACCGTTGCTGCCACGGCTGACTGCAGGCATCGCGGCAACAGATGATTGGCTCGGGGCCGGGCCCCATGATCCGGATACCCTGACCCTGGGCGCTCTTCATCGCGCCCTGACGGCGCGGCCGGACCTGGCGCCTACTTACGGTTGGCCCGCGGCTCGCCATCGCGCCGAGGCCCTGGTGGGAACGTGGGGCGGGCGCACCCTGACCGAGTTGCTCCACGATCCCCTGTGGTTGTCCTGGTGGCACGTGCTGAACGGGGACCTCGACCTCGACACGCCGGCGCACGGCCGTCCCATTGTGCTGCTCGGGGCGGCGGGGCGCACGCCGGGGCCGATGGTTCCGGGAGCCGTTCATCTGTGCCTCGGCACGGAAGCCCGCCGTGACCACTACCGGGTGCTGTCGCGGGTTGGCGACCGGCTCCTGGTCCTGTTCCAGGAGCGTTCGCCGTTGCCCGGTCTGACCACCTCCTGAACAACGCCTTCCGGTCCCCCCTCTCGTCCTTGTTCGGGGGCGCTCCGGTGACTAGCTTCGATGGGCCAGGGGAGAGGCGACCGCGCGCCGCGGCGGCCCGACGGACCCGATCAGCCGAGGAGCCGAATGATGGACCTGCCCTTCGAGCCCTACCGCATCAAGGTCGTCGAGCGCATCCGGCGCGTGAGTCGCGAGGAGCGCGTGCAGTATCTCCACGATGCCGGGTACAACATCTTCAAGATCCCGTCCGCGGCCGTCTACATCGACCTGCTCACGGACAGCGGCACCAGCGCCATGAGCGATCGCCAGTGGGCCGCCATGATGACCGGCGACGAGGCCTACGCCTTCAGCCGCTCCTTCCTGGAATTCGAGGCGACGATCCGCGACATCTTCGGCTACCGCAACGTGATCCCGACCCACCAGGGTCGCGCCGCCGAGAGCCTGCTCTTCGCGGCGGCGGTCACCCCCGACCACGTCGTCCCCAACAACATCCACTTCGACACGACCCGGGCCAACGTCGAGCACCGGGGAGCCATCGCGGTGGACTGCGTCTGCGACGAGGGTCTGGATCCGGAGATCGAAGCCCCGTTTAAGGGTGACATGTCCCTGGAAAAGCTGGGAGCGGTCTTCAAGAAGTACGGCCGTGGGCGGATCCCCTTCGTGATGATCACCATCACCAACAACAGCGGTGGCGGGCAGCCGGTATCCATGGCCAACGTCCGCGAGGTCTCGGCCTTCTGCAAGGAGCAGGAGGTGCCGCTGATCTTCGACGCCTGCCGCTTCGCCGAGAACGCCTGGTTCATCCAGCAG
>JAUUZX010000393.1 GCA_030592025.1 bacterium
CAGCGCATGCTGAGCCGCTCGACCGAGGGACTGGAAGAGGTCGTCCACGCGGACGGTCACGTCAGCGTCGTGCTCGAAGGACGTTTCATGAACGCCTCGATCGCCCACATCGGCGACGACGGTACCGTCGAGACGATCTGCACGGAGAACCCCGGCCACGCGCGGGACTTCATGGCCGGCGAGGCCACGCCCTCCGCCGATCGCACGCCGGAGGTGAAGTGATGCTGAAGACAATCATCACCTGCCTGCTCCTGGTCGCGCTCGGTGGCGGCGCGGCTTCCGCCGCGACCATCGTCATCATCAACAACGACGGTCCCGGCGAAGGCTTCAATGACACGACCCCCGCCACCCCCGTGGGCGGCAACCTCGGCACGACCATCGGTCAGCAGCGCCTGAACCTCTTCGAGCACGCCGCCGTCATCTGGGGCGGGATGCTCGACAGCGACGTCACCATCCGGATCGCCGCGACCTTCGACCCCCTGTTCTGCAACTCCTCGAGCGCGGTGCTCGGCGCCGCCGGCCCCTTCGTCATCCACCGCGACTTCACCGGCGCGGAATGGACGGGCACCTGGTACCACGCAGCCCTGGCCAACAAGCGGGCGGGCACCGACCTGTCGTCGACCAACCCCGACATCCAGGCCCAGTTCAACAGCAGCATCGACAACAACGCCGCCTGCCTCTCGGGCACCAACTGGTACTACGGCTTCGACGGCAACGAGGGCGCGGACGTCGAACTGCTGCCGGTGCTCCTGCACGAGTTCGGCCACGGTCTGGGCTTCAGCACCCTGGTCGACGAGGGGACCGGCGCCGAGTTCAACGGTTTCCCCGACGTGTTCGAGCGCCACATCCTGGACAACACGACGGGCATCCACTGGCACGACATGTCCGATGCCCAGCGCGTCGCCTCGGCCACCAACACGGGCAACCTGGTGTGGGACGGCGACGCCGTGACCCGCACCTCGCCCTACGTCCTGAACGGGCTGGCCCAGCTCTTCATCAACTCGCCGGGTACCCTGCCCAGCCCCATGGCGGTGGGCGCGGCCACCTTCGGCCCGGCCCTCGACGCCGTCGGCGTCACCGGTGAGGTCGTGCTCGTGACCGATGGTGTGGGCGTCGTCACCGACGCCTGCAGCGCGATCCAGAACGCGGCCCAGCTCGCGGGCAACATCGCGTTCATCGATCGCGGCACGTGCACCTACGTGTCCAAGGTCGAGGCCGCCGAGGCCGCCGGCGCCATCGGTGTCATCATCGGTGACACCTCCGGTGGCTCCTTCCCGCCCTCCCTGGGCGGCACCGACACCGGCATCGGCATCCCGGCGGTGAGCGTGACCACGGCCAACGCCAACCTTATCAAGGCCGAACTGCCCGGCGTGAACGTGACCATGGCCGCCGACCTGACCCAACTCCAGGGCGCCGACAGCACCGGCAAGGTCAAGCTCTACGCCCCCAGCCCCATCGAGCCGGGCTCGTCGATTTCCCACTGGAGCACGGCCGCCACGCCGGACCTGCTCATGGAGCCGGCCATCAACGGTTCCCTGAGCAGCAGCGTCGACCTCACCCTCCAGCACTTCGACGACATCGGCTGGTTCGACCCCCGCGTCAGCGCGGCGCCCGACGCCCCCGCGCCGACGGCCCTGGGCCCGAACTACCCGAACCCCTTCAACCCCACGACGACCATCGCCTTCCGCCTGGCCCAGGCCGGCCTGGTGAGCCTCGATATCTTCGACGCGGCGGGGCGCCACGTGCGCACCCTCGCCAACGAGAGCCTCGAGGGCGGCGACCACTTCTACCCCTGGCACGGTCTGGACAACGCGGGCCGGCAGGTGGCCTCGGGCGTGTACCTCTACCGCCTGCAGACCGAGGACTTCCAGGAGAGCCGACGCATGGTCCTGCTGAAGTGACCTGAGCGCCAGCACGCACGAAGGCCCGGCCACCGTTGGTGGCCGGGCCTTTTTTTATTGCGACGGGAGAGCTAGTTCGCGAGCCGGTGGTCGAAGTCGGCCATCCACCCGACGAGGTCGTCCCCGTACACCTGGCGGGCGTGGGCCATGGACTGGTCGGCGAAGAACTCCAGGAACTTCTTCCGCCCCCCTTCCTCGATGAGGGTGGCGACCCAGGCCCCGCCCACGGGGTAGGAAACCTCGCCGGGCAGCAGGCTCCAGTCCTCCCACAGGGCGGCCAGGGCCACCGCCGGTAGGGGCTCACCGGCGGTCGTGCGCGCCGCGGCCATGGCCCTGCGGGCCCGGGCGAACTGGTCGCGACCGGTCTGGTCGAAATGGACCGCCGTGCCCTCGTTGATCAGGCTGTTGACCACGGTCGGCTGCAGGGCGTGGGCGGAGATGACGTGGGTCATCTCGTGCCCCACGGTCTGGGCGACAACACAATGCACGAGATCATACTGAGGCCTGGCGAAGCCCAGGACAGGCATGCCGGCGGCGGTGGCCTCGTCCTGGTCGGCCCACACGAAGAAACGGATGGGCCGGTCGGCGCCCCGCCCGAAGAAGGCGCTGATGGCTGCGTAGGCCTCCTCGTGACGGCGGGCGTAGGCCGTCGAGTCGAGATCGGCCAAATGATCAGAGAAATGGAACTCGAAGTGGTCCGTCGTGAAGTCGTTCCAGGCGTCGTACATCTCGTCCAGACCCAGGCCCACCAGGTTGCCCGCGGCCTTGCGGGTGGCGTTGCGGGTGGCCCCGGCGTCCCGCGCCAGGATCCAGGCCCGGCGCGCCCCGTCGACGTCACCGTCCTCCCAGGCGCAGTTGCCCAGCTCGACCTGGGCCCAGGCGTAGATCCAGCCGCGCTCGGTGGACATCTCCACGGCCCGGTCCAGGAAGATCCGGCCCTCGGCGCACTGCCCCATCCGAGCCAGGGCGCGCCCCACCGCCAGGTTGACCTGGGCGGTCTCGGTACCCGTGTTGAGCAGGGCCTTGCCCCGGGCGACGACCTCGTCGAAGCGGCCTTCCTGGAACAGGGTCCACAGGTCGTCGGCGGGACCGGGCTGGGCCAGGGCGACGGCCGCGGTCAGGAACAGCAAAGAGACGATAGCGCGTTTCACGGGACCATACCTTTCGCTACATGTCGTCCGACGCCGACTCGCGGAACAGGGCGAGGCTGGTGATGCCGAAGATCAGCCCCGCCTGCATCCACACCTGGATCATGCCCCAGCGGGCCTCCCCCG
>JAUUZX010000165.1 GCA_030592025.1 bacterium
CGTCCTCACTTAGAATCCCGTGAAAAAGCACATGCAACAGAACCTCCGCGTGCTCGTCAATATCCGGAACCTCAACACTTGCGGTCCAAGGGTACTCAAGACCTTTGAGCGCCGTGACTACGGCCAAGGCCGTCAGTTCTACATCACCCTCCCTGAGGTTGAATGCGCCATTGCTGACACCGTCTGACAATATTCTCCGGAAGGTGCCCATTTCGTCTTCAAAATCCTTCTTTCGAACGGTCTCGATGAAAGGATAGTGCTCCAGGTACTCTTCCTTCAGCGCACTGTAGAAGTTCGTGAGCTTGCGAAGGTGGTTCATTCTCGTCGCCACGTAGGCACGAAGCTTCTCCCGTGGCGAATCGACTGCATCCACCGCATCACGGATACTTTTGGACAAGTCCTGGCTTTCTCGTTCAATCACCCCCCGGAAGATCTCTTCCTTGCTCGGGAAATGGTGATAGAGGGTACTCTTGGCCATATGGGCTGCCGACGCAATTTCATCGACTGTGGTTTTATTGAACCCAAAGCGGGCAAAGAGTTTCTGGGCTGCCATCAGGATTATCTCTCGCGTGTCCACGAAGTCCCCCTAGGTTCCCACAACTGGGGAATTGGATCCGGTGAAGGAGATGCCGACCGGAGGCAAAGCTACTATTCGACCAAATTGGTTTCAAGGTTTTTTTTGCGGTAGATCAATGTGGGGTGAACTACCTAAGAACGGCTAGGCCGGCCTAGCACTATGGATCCCAACCCCTTGGCACCTACTCGACCCGCCACTATAGTACGACTATGAATAATTCGTATTCGAACAAGACAACGGGTTCCGTGCCCCCCCCTGAAATACCTCACACCCTTGCACCGGGCCACCCGCCTGATCCAGGACCACTTCCGCCGCCACGATGACCACCTGGGCGTCTCGTCCGGCGAGGCCCACCTCGTGAGCTACCTGGCCAACTACCGCCCCGTCACCGTGGGCACCCTCGTGGAGGTATTCGGGCTGAAGAAATCAACCCTCACCGGGGCCCTGGACCGGCTGGTAGAGCGCGACCTGGCACAACGCGAAGTGAGCCCCGACGACCGCCACTCCTTCCTCGTGGACCTGACCATCGCCGGCCGCCGCGAGGCCACCGGCGTGCGCGCCATGCTGGAGGAGTTCGAGAGCGCTCTGGACGACGAGTTGAGTACTGCCGACAAACAAGCATTCACGCGGGTGATGGAAGCCATCAACCGCGTCACCATACCCGAACCGGAGGACACACCATGAACGCCGACACCCGCACCTTGGCCGTCCAGTTCAACTACACCGCCTGGGTCTTCCGGAAGAACCTGGAGGGTCTAAGCAACGACGACGCCCTGCGTGGACCCGAGCCGGGGGGCAACAGCGCCAATTGGGTCGCCGGTCACATCGCCCATGCGCGGGCCGCGATCCTGGACCTGGTGGGCGCCAAGGCGCCCTTCAGCCCGAAGGACGACGAGAACGAGACCGTCGGCTCCCTACTGGCGGGCCTGGCTTTCCATGAGGCCTACCACACGGGTCAATTGGGGATCCTGCGGAGGGTGTCCGGAGCGGACGGGGCGGTGAAGTAGGGGCTCAGTGATCGGTGCCCGGCAGCCCCCGCAGCCGGAGCACTTCCCGGGCGATCTCCTCGACCGCCATGTAGGACACGTCGAAGCTGCGCCAGCCGCTCCGGCGCATGAGCTGGTGGGCCTCGAGCACCTCCTTGGCGACCTCGCGCTTGTCGACGTACTGGGCCGTCCCCACGGACCCCAGGTGGCGGGTACGGGCCTCCCGCACCGTCATCAACCGCATGAGATTCATGCGGAGGCCGATCACCTTGTTGGGGTCGACCTTGAGCAGTTCCGGCAGGATCGGCGCGCCCATCACCAGGGGTATGTTGGCCGCCTTCACCCCGTTGTAGGCCAAGTAGAAACAGGTCGTGCTCTTGGCCACCCGGGATACCCCCACGATGACGACATCGGCCTTGGACAGATCCCCGGGGCGCTGGCCGTCGTCGTGCTTGAGGGTGAAGTCGACGGCGGCTTCCCGGTCGATGCGGGTGCGCTCGGCTTCGTAGAAGAGGCCGGGGGTCGCCATGGGCGCCTGCTGGAAGAGGTGATGCAGGGCGGAGAAGGCCGGTCCGAGGACATCCACCGCCGCGACGAGTTTTTCGCTCGTGCAGCGCCGGATGGCCTGCCGCGTGTCCTGGCCCACCAGGGTGTAGAAGATGATGCCGTCACGCTCGACGGCCTCGTCCACGACGGCGGCGATCAACTCGGGCGTGCGCACCGACGATCGCACGACCATCTCGACGTCGGCGTCCTCGTACTGGACGAGGGCGGCGCGCAGGTATTGGCTGCAGGTCTCGCCGCGACCATCGGAGACGACGAAGATGACGGGGTGTTCCGTACCACTCATGGTCCCTTTGTAGCGGCCCGCACAGCCGCCGTCAACCGGACTAGTTGATGTACCCCAGCGTCTTCTACTGCTGCCGCAGCTCCTCGTCAATGGCCGCGTCCTCCTCGCCCTCCCCACCGGTGGTCGGCTTGAGCGCCATGTAGCTCGGGATGCGCCGTCCCTCCAGGCGTCTCACGTGATCCTCGCCCACGGGCGTCAGGGCCTCGGCGAGCACCGCCCCCGGCATGTCGTGGCCGGGCGGCAGGCCGATGAGGGCCAGCATCGTCGGGCAGATGTCCAGCAGGTCCAGCTTGTCGAATTCCGCGCCGGCCTCGAAGTACGGGCTGCGCACGAGGAACACCCCCCACTCGCTGTGCTCGACCGTGCCCTTCGCGCCACCGGGGCGCGGGCCATAGAAGCCGTGGTCCGACACGACCACCGTCTGACGATCCGCCGGGAACCAACTCAGGATCTCGCCCATGGCCTCGTCGGTCCAGTCGTAGTAGCGCTTCACCACGTCGCGGAAGATCTCGATCTCGTCGTCCTGCATGTACCGGTTCGTCTTTTCGGGCATCATGTAGTGGTAGAACATGTGGCTGATCATGTCCGGGCCACGGAGGTAGACGAAGAAGAGGTCGTAGGGATCGCCCTTGGCCAGCTCGCGATTCACGGCCAGGTAGGTCAGGTCCGCGGCCCAGATCTCCCGCAGATCACCCAGGAGTCCTTCGTACTTCTCGTGGGCCAGGGGCAGCTTGTCGACGTCGATGAAGCGCGCGAGCTGCTCGTCGGTGAGGCTGTCCGGATCCACCCGCAGGGAGATGACCTTCTCGGTGAGTTCGTCCGGGTAGACGAGATTCTCCAGAGGCTTCTTCCGCGCCCGCCCGTAGGGCAGGTAATCGCTCACCAGCACGCCGTTGATGGGCCGCGTGGGGTAGGTGCTCCACATGCCGACCATGGAGGTGCTGAGGTCGGCGGCGCCGAGAATATCCCAGATCGCCGGCGCGCCCCAGGCGCTGCCCCGGATCGGTTTCTGGTCGCTGCCCTTGACGAAGTGGGCGATGCCGTGGACCTCGGGCTGGGTGCCGGTGGTGATGCTCGCCCACAGCAGGGGCGACTTCTGCAGGGGATAGAAGGTGCGCATGCGGCCCGAGGCCGCCTCACCCATGAAGGCCTTCAGATGGGGCAGGCGCTCCTCGTCCAGCATGGGTTGCCAGAGCCGCCAGTCGGCCGAATCGATGCCGATGACGACCAATTTCCGGGGCTCCGACGCCCGGTCGCCCCCGCACCCCGCGGCCACGGACAACACCACACCCAACAACACGACCACACCCAGGAGTCGACCGGAAGGGATCCTCATGGCACCGCACTTCTTTCATTGGGAGACGGAACAGCGGCCGGCGAGCACCAGGCGCCCGCGGTCGCAGTTGCAACATCCTGAAATTTAACTGACGGGATCGGGGGCGGCAACCTCGTCGCCGGATTTCCTGGTGGCCGCGGCGTATTCGAGATCGTCCCGCAGGATGTGGGAGGTGACCCAGTACGCGAGGAGATCGCGCATATCCTTGGTGACTTTGCGTTCGCCGCTCTTGAACTCGAACTGGACCAATTCCAGCTTCTGGACGAGTTGGCGGTGGAGGGCGCGGTGGTAATCCAGCTTCTCGTAGCCCACGCTCTCCAGGTACTTCTCTTCGTCGGCGAAGTGCTCCTGGGTGTAGCCCAGCAGGTCGTCCAGAAGTTCGCCCATGACCCGGCGGCCCCGGCCGCCTTGCGCGGCGGCGTCGAAGTTGTTGATGAGGTCCACCAGATGACGATGCTGGTCGTCGATCTTCTCGATCCCCGTCTCGAAGGCCGGGGTCCAGGCGATCAACGCGGCCCGCGGAGCAGCCTCGGCTTCGGTGGTGGTTTCGGTGTCTGTCACGCTGGCGCCTCCCGGGGACCGGATTCTGTCGATGATCTATCATCGTCACCTTCCACCCGGGGATTGAGAGCGAATTATACGGGGGCCCACGGCCCAGGTGCCACGTGATTCCGTATCTGCATGTCGCGGTATTCCTTAAGTACTCCCCTTCCGGCGCGAAAACATGAGACACGACAAGCACCATGCAGCCCCGGAAACCGAGGACCCCGTCTCCCCATGGCCGAGCCCACGACAACCATCCAGGACCCCGGCATCGAGATCGCCGAAGTGCTCATCAAGGCCGGCGTCCTCGAGCCGAGCCAGCTGGAGTACGCCCGGCGCATCCGGGAGAAGCTCGGCAAGCAGCGCCCCCTGACCATGCTCCTGCAGGAGCTCGAGCTCATCACGGAACAGCAGCTGCGCGAGGTCCTCATCGCCAACCGCCTGGAGATCCGCCTGGGCTCGCTGGTCCATGAATTCGGGCTCATCAGCGAACCCGACCTGCTGACCGCTGTGGGTCTGCACAAGGAGTCCGAGGGCAAGAAGCTGGGCGAGATCCTCGTCGAGAACAATTTTCTCAGCGAGGACGACCTGCTGAACGTCCTCTCGGTGCAGCTGGGCTTCCCCTATCTGGACACCGACAAGCTCGTCCGCGACCGGCGCCTGCTGGCCAAGGTCAAACCCGCCTGGCTAGAGAAGCACGCCTGCTTCCCCGTCCGCCACGAGACCGGCGAACTCATGTTGGCCATGGCCAACCCCGACTGCCGGGAAGCCCTGGCCGAGGCCGAGAAGATATTCGGCGAACCCGTCCGTCCCTGCCTGGCCCGGCGCTACGCCGTCGAGGGCGCCATCAAGGCCCTCTCCCAGCCGACGGACTCGGACAAGGACGAGAACGAGACCGTGCGGATCGTCAACGAACTCATGCGCGACGCCGTGACCAAGGGCGCCAGCGACATC
>JAUUZX010000132.1 GCA_030592025.1 bacterium
AAATCGACGCCGACACCAACGCCATCGGCGACTACCTGGCGATCATCGGTCTGGTCCTGGTCCTGTTTGTTGCCGCACTCATGGCCCGCTCCCTGCTCCACCTCGACCAACTCGGGGAGAGCCGGGCGCGCTACCGCTTCCTCGTGGAGAACACCCGCGATCTCATCGTCAAGGTGGACGGATCCGGGCGCTTCCTCTATGTCAGCCCCAGCTACTGCGACACCTTCGGGAGGACGGAAAGCGACCTGCTGAGTCGCGACTTCATGCCCCTCGTCCACGAGGACGACCAGGAAGCCACCACCCGGGAGATGAAGAAGCTCTCCACACCGCCCCACACCTGCTACGTGGAGCAGCGAGCCATGACGGCCAAGGGGTGGCGGTGGCTGTCCTGGTCCGACACCGCGGTGGTGGACAAGGCCGGGGCCGTGGTCGAGATCATCGGCGTGGGGCGCGACATCACCGAGCGCAAGGAACTCGAGCAGCAGTTGCGGCAGTCCCAGAAGCTGCAGGCCGTGGGCGAACTGGCCGGCGGCATGGCCCACGACTTCAACAACATCCTGCAGGCCATCCTCGGCAACCTGAGCTTCCTGCGCGACGACCTGCCGACGGACCACGCGGCCCAGGAGGACCTGAAGCTGATCCAGGACAGCACCGAGCGTGGCGCACGGCTCACCCGTCAGTTGCTGGCGTTCAGTCGGCACCAGATGTTGCAGTCCATGAACCTGGACCTCAACGACCTCCTGACCAACCATCTTCGGCTCCTGCGCCCGACCATCGGCGGCGCCATCGAGCTGGATTTCGACCCCGGGGAACTGGGTCGGCCCGTGAAGGCCGACCCCGGCCAGATCGAGATGATCCTGACGAACCTGTGCGTGAACGCGCGGGACGCCATCGAGGAAACAGGCCACATCAGCATCGCGACCTGCCGCGAGCATTTCGAGGGCCGGACCGTGGACGGCGAACCCCGCCACGGCGACTACGCGCGCATCGACGTCGTCGATGACGGCTGCGGCATGGACACCGAAGTGCTCGAGCGGGTCTTCGACCCCTTCTTCACCACCAAGCCCCAGGGGCAGGGCACCGGACTGGGCCTGGCCACGGTCCACGGGATCGTACGGCAGCACGGTGGCTTCATCGAGATCAACAGCGAACCCGGCAGGGGCACGACTTTCCACGTGTGGCTGCCCCTTACCGAAGGGGAAATCAGCCCCCTCGTCGACAGCGAACCGGCGGTGGCGGAGACCGGCCACGAGACGATCCTGCTCGCCGAGGACGACCCGGCGGTGCGGGATTTGTCCACCCGCGCCCTCATGCGGGCCGGCTACCGCGTCCTCATCGCGGCCGACGGCGCCGAGGCCGTCCGTGTGGTCCGGGACCACGACGGCCCCATCGATCTCGCGCTGCTCGACGTGATCATGCCCGAGCTCGGCGGTCCCGAGGCCCTGCGTGAGATCCGCCTGCTCCGCCCGGGGCTGCCCGCGCTCTTCGCCTCGGGCTACGCCCCCGGCGACCCGAGCCAGGGCGACATCAGCGGCAGCGATTTCATCGCCAAACCCTACCGTCTCGCCCAATTGCTGAAAACCATCCGCGAAGTCCTCGATCGAGGCAAAACCCCGTGACCGAAACGGCCGCCCGTCGCACGACGATCGTTTGGACCATCGCGTTCACCAACTTCGCGACGCCCTTCATGTTCTCGGGCGTGGGCGTCACCCTGCCCAGCATGGGGCGCGAGTTGGCCATGAGCGGTGGCGCCCTCGGCCTGTACGAGACCCTCTACCTGGGCACGGCCGCAGCGCTCATGCTGCCGGCCGGCCGCCTCGGCGATGCGGGCGACAAGAACACGCTCTTCACCGTGGGCGTCGCGCTCTTCGCCGCAGCGACTCTGGCCCTGGCCTTCTTGCCGACGGTCACGGCGTTCCTTGTCATGCGCGCCGTGCAGGGTGCGGCGGCCGCCCTCATCGCCGCGACGAACATGGCCATCCTCACCGAGAACGTGCCCCGTGAGCGCCTCGGCAGCGCCATCGGTCTGAGCATCGGCGCCGTGTACACGGGGCTCTCGGCGGGACCCTTCGTGGCCGGCCTCGTCACGACCGGACTGGGCTGGCGGTGGGTGTACATCCTGAGCGCGGTGGTGACGGCCGGGGCCGCCCTGCTCTCCTGGCGCTCCCTGCGGCACACCTGGCAGCGGCCGAACCTGGTCTTCGACTGGCCCGGGGCCCTGACCAGCACCGTCGGCATCATGTTCCTCGTGCTGGGCAGCAGCCTGGCGGCCCGGTCGGCCCTGGGCTGGGTGCTGGCCGGGGCGGGGGTCGCCCTGCTGGTCGCCTTCGTGGCCATCGAGAAACGCGCCGCTTCGCCGTTGATGCCCGTGCCCGTCCTCACGGGCAACCCGGTGCTGTTGCGGGCCCTCACCGTGCAGCTGCTGACCTACGCCGGCGCCATGGGCACGTCATTCCTGTTCAGCATCTACCTCCAGGAAGCGCGGGGTTGGACCGCCAGCGAAGCCGGGCGCCTGCTCGTGGTTTCGCCGGTGCTCATGGCCCTGCTCGCTCCGGTGGCCGGACGGCTGGCGGACCGGGTGCGCCCCCAGTTCGTGTCCCTGGTCGGCGTGGTGCTGATCTGCACCGGTACGGGGACGGCCTTCCTCGTGCCGAACTCGGGTTCCCTGACCCTGCTCGTGGCCTCGCTGGTCTGCCACGGCGTGGGCTTCGCCATGTTCTCGTCGCCCAACATGGCCGTGATCATGAGCAACGCCCCTCGCGATCGCATGAGCATGGCCTCGGCCCTGGCCTCCCAGGGGCGCACACTGGGCATGGTCTGCGCCATGATGCTCATCACGTTCTTCCTGGCGCGGCACGTGGGTGGCGAGGGGCTTGGCGAAGACACACGTACGGGGCTGCTGACCGCCATGCGCCTGTCCCTGGGTTCGATCAGCGTGCTGGCCGTGCTGGCGTTGGTCACCTCGCTGCGGGACGTGACGGATTCCTGACGCGAGGGTGGCGGCATCGCACCATCGGCGTTTTCCTGGTCCGGAGGCGTCCATTGCGCTCGGGACACGCCCGTGGCAGTGTGAACGCCAACCCCAACAGGAGACATGACGTGCCCCGATACCGATTCCTCATGCCCGCCGCCCTGATCCTCCTCCTCTTCGTCGCGGCCTGCGGCGACGGCGGCTCTTCCCGTGACGACACCTCCGCCAAGGCCGCCGACGACCGGGTGCGTGTCGTGACCACCACCGGTCAGGTGGCCGACCTCGCCCTCCACGTCGGTGGCGAACGCGTGCATGTGATATCCCTCATGGGCCCGGGCATCGACCCCCATCTGTACAAGGCCAGCGCCGGCGACGTGCAGCGCCTGCGGGACGCCGACCTCATCCTCTACAATGGCCTCCACCTGGAGGCCAAGATGGGCGAGGTGCTCGAACGCCTCGGCGCCTCGCGTCCGGTGACAGCCGTGGCCGGCAACATCCCCGACGACCTGCTCATCTCCCCCAACGGCTACGAGGGCACCCACGACCCCCACATCTGGTTCGATGTGACCCTCTGGATCCAGGCCATGGACGCGGTCATGGGTGCGCTCATCGACCTGGACCCCGACCACGCCGCCGGCTACCGCGAACGCGCCGCCGCCTACCGCAACGAACTCATCGCGCTCGACGGCTACATCCACGCCCAGGTGCGCCTGGTGCCCGAGGAGCAGCGCGTCCTCATCACCGCCCACGACGCCTTCGCCTACTTCGGCCGCACCTACGGCCTGGAGGTGCGCGGCCTGCAGGGCATCAGCACCGCTTCGGAGGCCGGCGCCGCCGACGTCCAGGGCTGGGCCCGCTTCATCACCGACCGACGCATCCCCGCCCTCTTCGGCGAGACCTCCGTCTCCCCCAAGGCCATCGAGGCCGTGCGGGCGGCGGTACGGTCCCGGGGCTTCGAGGTGATCGTCGGGGGCGAGATCTACTCCGACGCCCTCGGCGACGCGGGCACCCCCGTCGGCACCTACATCGGCATGGTCCGCCACAACGTCGACACCATCGTCGGCGCGCTCCGCACGGTCCCCACGGACGGGAGCAGCCATGAGCACTGACACCGCACCGACCGGAGACGAGCTCGCCGTCCACGTCACGGACCTCACCGTGGCCTACAACGAACGCCCGGTCCTGTGGGACATCGACCTGGACGTGCCGGCGGGCAAGCTCATGGCCATCATGGGCCCCAACGGCGCGGGCAAGACGACCCTCATCAAGGCCATCCTCGGCCTCGTGCCCACGGCGGCGGGCCGCGTGCTCGTCCACGGCGCCCCCTACGCCAAACAACGCAGCCTCGTGGGTTACGTGCCCCAGCGCGGCAGCGTCGACTGGGACTTCCCGACCACCGTGCTCGACGTGGTCATGATGGGCCGCTACGGCGCCCTGGGCTGGTTCCGTCGCCCCGGTCGCACGGAACGCGACCAGGCCCACACCGCCCTGACCAAGGTCGGCATGGACGAGTTCTCCGATCGGCAGATCAGCCAGCTTTCCGGCGGCCAGCAGCAGCGGGTCTTCCTGGCCCGCGCCCTCGTGCAGGACGCCCACGTCTACTTCATGGACGAGCCGTTCCAGGGCGTGGATGCCCGCACCGAGCGCGCCATCGTCGACCTCCTGAAGGACCTGCGCAGCCAGGGCCGCACCGTCATCGTCGTCCACCACGATCTGCAGACGGTCACCGACTACTTCGACTGGGTCACCCTGCTCAACGTGCGCCGCATCGCCAGCGGACCGGTTGCCGAGGCCTTCACCTCCGAGAACCTGCGTCTGGCCTACGGCGGCCGCGTCGAGTTCCTCCACCGCAAGACGCCGGCCGACCCGGCGCCCCCGGGCGAGGGCGGACCCGTGCCGTACCTGGGGCGCATCCAGCCATGAACATCCTGGTGGACCTCTTCACGGACTACACCCTGCGCACGGTGGCCCTGGGCTCCGCCGCCCTGGGCCTGGTGAGCGGCGCCCTGGGCACCTTCGCCGTACTCCGCCGCCAGAGCCTGCTGGGCGACGCCGTGAGCCACGCCGCCCTGCCCGGCGTCGTGCTGGCCTTCATCATCACCGGCGCCAAGACACCCCTGGTGCTCGTGCTTGGCGCGGCGTTGACGGGTTGGGCCGCCGCGCTGCTGGTCATGCTCATCGTGGGCACGACCCGCCTGAAGACCGACACCGCCCTGGGCCTCGTGCTCTCGACCTTCTTCGGCCTCGGCCTCCTGCTGCTGTCCCTGGTGCAACGCACCGCGGGGGCCAGCCAGGCGGGCCTCGACCGCTTCCTCTTTGGACAGGCGGCCGCCCTCGTGGGCGATGATCTCGTCACCATGGGGGTCCTGGGCGCTCTCGTGCTGGGCGCCCTCGCCCTGCTGTGGAAAGAATTCAAACTGTTGGCCTTCGACCCGGATTTTGCCGGCACCATGGGCCTGCCCCTGCGCCGGGTCGACGTCCCGCTGACGACCTTGCTGGTGGTGGCCATCGTCATCGGCCTGCAGACCGTGGGCGTGGTCCTCATGAGCGCCATGATCGTGGCCCCTGGTGCCGCGGCCCGCCAGTGGACCAATCGACTCGGGCCCATGGTGCTGCTGGCCGCGGCCATCGGGATGGGCTCCGGGGTGGCCGGCGCAATCGCCTCGAGCGTTATCCCCAAGCTCCCCACCGGACCGACCATCGTGATTGCACTCACCGCCGCGACGGTCATCTCCCTCGCCCTGGCGCCGCAGCGGGGCATG
>JAUUZX010000136.1 GCA_030592025.1 bacterium
ATGGGTTACGCTAAGCCCTTCGAATTGAACGGCCCGGCCCGCCGCCGGGTGGACATGCAGCGCCTGGGCCGCACGGTGGCCCTGTACGACGCCCAGATCAACTACTGGGACGATGAGTTCAAGGAATTGATCGGCACCTTCGAAGAACGCGGATGGTTGGAGAACACGGTGGTGGTGGTGGTGGCCGACCACGGCGACGAGTTCTACGAGCACGGCGGATTCGGCCACGG
This sequence comes from bacterium, assembly GCA_030592025.1. Next base: position 231 of record JAUUZX010000136.1, read on the forward strand.
CTACACGGTGTACGACGACGTCATCCACGTGCCCCTGATCATGGCCTGGGACCAGGGGTTGCCCGGAGCGGCGCGGCGTGGTGATCCGGCGCGGTTGGTCGACGTCCTGCCCACGATCTGTGGTCTGGCCGGGGTGGAGGTGGACCCGAAAGGGGTTGAAGGCCGTGATCTTTTCGCGGCCGGCGCCGAGGAAGTCGCCTCGATCGAGGTCTACGCCGAGGCGGTCTTCGGTCTCAAGCCGCGCTCGGTTCGGTTCGATGACGGCCACTTGATCAACAACGCGACCGATGGGACCTGGGAGTACTACGACCTCGTGTCCGACCCCTTCCAGCAGGCCGACGCCCATGGGCAGGGCGGTGCGGCCGTGGAGGACCTGCGCACGAAGCTCGCGCGTCTTCGTGAGGGGCTGGGCATTGTCGAGGCCCCGATCCCCGCCACCCTCGACGACGAGGCGGTGAGGGCCCTCAGGAGCCTGGGGTACGTCCAATGACCAACGCGACGGGAGTGATCATGAGGATGGCCGGATTGGCCCTGCTGGTGGGCGCGCTGGCTCTCGGCGCCGGATGCGCCGGGAAGATGACGACGATCCACACGGCTCCGGACTTCGATCCGGCGATGCTGCGGGAGGCCCCCGTCGCCATCGGCGGATTCGTGACATCGTCGCGGCTGTTGGCGGACCCGTCCCAGGAGGCGCCGGGGCCCATGGACACCGGGGATCACCTGGCCCAGAGCGACGCCTGGTCGCCCCTGTTGTACGGGCAGTTCCTGACCCACGCCTCCGCCGTGAATGTCTGGCCCTGGTCCCAGGTGGAGAGCCGGGTTGCGGTTGCGCCACTGGCTGCCGCCCACGGGGCCCTTGCCCGTGGCGGGCTCCTTCGGGACGCCCAACTGGCGGACATCGCCGCGGCCTTGCCGGAGGTGCGTTACCTGGCCCTGGCCCGGCTCGACGGCAATGAGGTGACGCTCCACAGCAGCACCGAGCAGGCCGCCCGCACCTCCTGGGAGCGTGACGGCGTGGAGAACGACGAAGCCCGCGACCGCTCCCTCAGCACGCGCCGGCGCGTGACCGTCACCCTCGACCTCTACGACCTGGCCACGGGCCGATCGGTCTGGACGGCGACCGTCGAGCAGGTGGCCACGGAGTTGTACAACTTCGAAAAGGCGGAAGCCGGCAAGCGGGTCGGAGCTTCGGGCACGACCACCCCCGGCATCACGGTCCAGGGGACGCCGCGCCAGGGCCCGCCCCTCGACGGGGTGCTCGAGAAGGCTTGCGGCCGGCTGGTGGAGCGGCTCATGGAGGATTGAGTCCTAGAACGATTCCTGGTCGCCGGCGACAGCCTGCCATGCCCTCATGGCAAGAGCAACGAAGGCGCCCATCTTCAACGTCTCCATGGCCAGGGCGATGAGGCCGACGTTCGTCGACGTCAGGTGCCGGCTTGTGATCATGTCCCCCAGCCAGACACTCTCCAGCCGCATCGTGGCCAGGGCGCCCAATATCAGCACCGGCAGGAGGGTGCGCAGGCGAGACCCGTCCGCCAGAACCGTGTGGATGGCGAAGGGCGCAAGCATGGGCGTGTACATGACGGGGCTCTTGTGGCTCAAGAGCATGAAGGCGGTCATGACGAAGGTCAGGTGGGCCACAGCCGTGTCGAAGTCGGTCCCCGGGTGCCGGTGTTTCAACCATCGCCAGGTGATCAGCACCCATGCTCCGGCGAAGGATGCCGCCGCCAGGTACGAGACGACCGGAGCCTTGAACAGCGAAGGCAGGGCGACCGAGGCCAGGAACCAGACATTCCCGCTCGTCCAGCTGTCGTGCTCCCGCCGCAGGGGCATGAGGACGTCGAAGCCGGCGAACAGGGCGACGCCCAGCGCCAGACCCACCACGGCGAACGCGGCGACTCTCCGCGAAACCCCCTCGTTCCGTGCCAACACGATCGTCGGCCAGGACAGCACCCCCAGAGCCTTGCAGGCGAGCCAACCCAGGGAGCCCACCAACCCGGACGCGAACGGGCGCGCGCTGCAAGCCATCACAAGCCCCAGCATGGAGAAAAGGGCGATGAGCACGCCGTTGTAACCGACGACCCCCACCCAGTAGACCATCATCGGGGACGACACCATCAGCCAGGCGCCTCGCGCGAACCGCAGGTCGTGCCCGCTCCGCGCACCGAAGCGCCGGTAGACGACCAGCAAGCCGGCTTCCGCCATCAGCATGACCAGCACGATGGCCCCCGGCGAATGCCAGAGGGCGACGGCGGGCGCCAGCATCCCATGGAAAAGGGGTCCGTAGTTCGTGACGAAATCGCGGTAGGGGAGCCCACCGGCCAGCAGTGATTCGGTTTCCGGGAGGTAGAACGCGATGGCGTCCGAATGCTGGACGAGGGCAGGGGCCGCCAGGTAGACGACCAAGGTGAGCACGACCCGCCCGGTGAACACGATCCAGGTCAACCGATCGAGTCGTTGGACCTCGTCGGGGCGACCGTGCACCCGGCTTAGGACCAACCACGAAACGGTTGCAACGACCAGGGCGAATGCCAGTTTGAATGGATCGGCGCTCATCCGTGGCTCCGCGGCGGTTCTACAGCTTGACGATCTCCGGCCGGTTCAACTGGGCGATGATCAGGGTCGTGAAGCTGCCCGCCATCAGAATAGCGAGGAAGAGCACGATCCAGATCCAGGGGCGGTCATGAAGCCATTTTCTCACGGTCACGGTCCTCGGAATCGCACCCGCACATCGTCGGCGACATTGCCTGCCGAGTCACGGAAGGTGAAGTGGAAGTCTTCGGGCCCAACGTAGCTGGACCTGGGCATCATGGCAAACAGGGTGAGGGGGACGTCGCTCAGGCCGTCCAGTTCGATGCGCGGCTGGGGGATGATGAAGTCGATGCCGTCGCGGCCGGCCAGTGCGGTCTCAGCCGGATCGACGAAGTACACGCGGCGCTCGTCCGTCTTGTTCTGGAGCTGCATGGTGTAGAGATTGCGGATCACCCCGTTCTCGATGATGAAGGGCAGCCCACGCGAGCGCATGACGGTCACGGCGAAGGGCTTGCGGTCGGAAGCGCGCACCACGAACAGGCCGAGCAGGGCGACCATGACCACGGCGTAGATGAAGAACCGCGCCCGGAGGAGCTTGCTGACGCCCGTCTCGAACCCCCGCGAGGAGTCGAAGCGGATCAGGCCCTGGGGCTTGCTGATCTTGTCCATGATCTCGTCGCAGGCGTCGATGCAGGCGGTGCAGCCGATGCACTCGAGTTGGAGGCCGTTGCGGATGTCGATGCCCGTGGGGCAGACGTCGACGCAGCGTCGGCAGTCGATGCAGTCGCCGCCGGTGTCGACGCCCTTGCTGCGGGGCTCACCGCGGTTCTTGTCGTAGCCGATGATGACGGTGTCGTAGTCCACGAGGGTGGCCTGGAGGCGGCCGTAGGGGCAGATGATCAGGCAGGTCTGCTCCCGGAACCAGCTGTAGTCGAAGTAGAGGAGGGCCGTCCAGAAGAGGCTCCAGACCAGGGCCGAGTGGTTGCCCGTGAAGAACGGGATGGCGTGGAGCAATTCCCGCGTGGGGATGAAGTAGGCCATGAAGGCGATGGCGAGGTTCCAGCACAGGAATATGTAGATGGCGTGCTTCAGGGCCTTGCGCCAGGCCTTGTCAGCGCCGCCCTTCTTGTTGCGGCGCATGCGGGTGAGCCGTCGGCCCTCGATGAGCCGCTCGATGGGCCGGAAGACGCCCTCCATGAACACGGTCTGGGGGCAGGTGAACCCGCACCACACACGGCCGAAGAGCGAGGTCACGACGAAGAGGGCGAGGCCCGCGCCGATGAGCACGAAGAACAGGAGATGGAAATCCTGGTTGGTGAAGCTCATGCCGAAGATGTGGGCGGCACGGTTGGGGATGTTGAAGTGCAGGGCCGGATGGCCGCTGATGGTGATCCAGGGCATCACCAGATAGACCAGCGTCAGCAGGGCGTACACGAGGTACTTGCGCGTGGTCCAGCGGCCCTTCACATCGGCGACCTGGATCGAGTTGCGCGAACCGTCGGCGTTGATCGTGTACATGGAATCGAGATCCGGTCGGCGCTGGTCGCGAAGCTTGCTGCGTCCCTTGGGCGCTTCCTCGCTGCTCATCTTCCCTACCTCCATTGCGGGAAAGGCGGCCGCATTCGGCGACCGCCCCGCCCGGTTTTCACATCGTCACCACTACCGCCCGGTGGCCCGGGTCAGAATGAGCAGATCTCACCTTCCGGAGCCTTGCCCTCGATGTTCGTGTTCGTGATGGTCATGATGTAGGCGACGGCCGCCTGCATCCGGCTGGGGCCGAGCTGGTTCTTCCAGGCCGGCATGCCCTTGGCCGCGACACCGTCCGACACGAGCTTGTACATGTCCATGGGTTCGCAGCCGTGGATCCAGTATTCATCCGTGAGGTTGGGACCCACCAGGCCACGTCCGTCATCCAGGTGGCAGGCCACGCAGAGCTTGACGAAGAGTTCGCGGCCCTCGGCCACCTTGTCGTCCATGGCGAGCATCATCGTGAAGGTTTCGTTGGAGAGGCCGGATGCCGCCGAACGGGCCAGTTCCGCCTCCTGGGCCGTCCGCATCTCCGCCGCGAAGTCCTCGCGGGGCAGGGGACGGATCTCCAGGGTGTGGAAGACGACCCAGTAGAACAGGGCGAAGACGATGGCGCCGTACAGGGTCCACAGCCACCAGTTGGGCAGCTTGTTGTCGAACTCCTGGATGCCGTCGAACTCATGCTCCTTGATGAAGTCCTGCACGTATTCACCGCGGTTGGCGTTGTCCTTGATATCGCTCATGTCAGCTGGCCCTCCCCTCGGCCTGGCCGTCGGTTTCGTGGTCCGGTTCGAGCGGCAGTGCCGCAAGGTGGTCGATGGTCTTGCGGTCGCGCAGGCCCAAGAAGGTGAAGGCCAGCACACCGGAGAAGATCGACACGAAGATCAGCAATTCGACCAGGGGCCAGATCATCAGGTTGTTGTTGGCGTAGAACTCCTGGAACATGGCCTACTCCCCTCCCGTCACGGCTGCCGTGGTCACCGGCTCGGGCATCAGCGGCTGCGGGCCGCGGCCCAACCGCTGGAGGTAGGCGATGACCGCCACCATTTCGCTCATGGGGTCGACCTCCACGTTCTTCACGAAGAGATCGTCCGCGAAGAGCTGGGCCTGGCTCAGGTAGCGCTGTTCCGCCAGGGCCAGGTCCTCGTCCGAGTAGGGGACGCCCAGCTTGGCGAGAACCCTCAGGCGGCCCGCCATGACCGCCGGGTCGAGGGTCTTCGTCTTGAAGTGGGCGTAGGCCGGCATGTTGGACGCCGGCGAGGTGGAGCGGGGGTCCATCAGGTGCAGGTAGTGCCAGAGGTTGTCGTACTTGCCGCCGACCCGGGCCAGGTCC